>NZ_WKZK01000093.1:0-9432 GCF_009680135.1 Eubacterium sp. BIOML-A2 | reverse complement strand
CTCGCTAACGGTGGCTCGCTACACCTTGCCGTATGGGATTTCCACCCACTAAACCAACCGCCCTTTTCTGGACGCGCTTACCCTTTTACCGCGCCCACCGTCAGTCCGCCCACAAACTGCTTCTGCAGGAAAGCGTAGGCAAGCAGCATCGGTAGAGCGCTCAGGAAACATGCGGCAAACAGCATGGTCCACTGCGTCGGCTTCTGCATATCCCCGAGGAAAGACAGCATCACCAGTGGCAGCGTCTTTTTCGTGGATGAGGATAAAAACAGCATAGATAAGAAAAAGTCATTCCAGATCGGCACACCCTGGGTAATAATAATGGATGCCAATACCGGTTTGGTCAGCGGTATCACGATCTTAAAGAATGTTCCAAGCCTGCCCGCCCCATCGATTCTGGCGGCTTCCTCCAGTGCTATAGGCACTCCCGATTTCACGAAATTTGTATAAACAAAGATGGAAAACGGTATCGAAATGGTAACGTACATTACAATCGGTGCTATATAGCTGTTGTTAATTTTAAAATAGCGCATGATATTATAAATCGGTATAATGGACATCTGCGCGGAAATCATCATCCCTGCAAGGAAGAAGATCTGCAGGAACCCTCCTATTCTCGTCTTAAGGCGTGCCAGTGCATATCCCGCCAGAGCCGCCACTACAAGCAGGATTGCCACGCTGCTGAAGGTCGTAATCACGCTGTTCTTCAGGGAACGGAAATAATGCATCTTCTCAAAGGCTTCTTTGTAACTCTCCAGAGAGAACTCATTAAACAGCTGTAAGAAAGACGTTCCATTATCCGGTGAACGAAAAGACCCGGACAGTGCTATTAAAAGCGGAGACAACATAATGGCAAAGAATATTACTATGATTATGCTGAATATAATTTCTTTTTTTACTGACTTTTTCATTATGCTTCCACCTCCCTCTTCTTAAAGAAAAACAGAACCACGCACGATATAACCAGAATCAGGACAAAGGCCGAGGCCGCCAGCGCTTCCGCCAGGCCGTACTGGTATTCCACAAATGCCAGTTTGTAGACACTGTACATCAAAGTGCTCGTCGATGAGCCCGGTCCGCCTCCCGTCAATGTAAATACATAGTCGAAAGATTTAAATCCATTGATTAGCCCAAGCATCACATTAACAGCAATCGTATTCGCCAGCATGGGGATCTTCACACGGAACATTTCCTGATGCCATTTGCATCCGTCGATCTTACAGGACTCAATCACTTCACCCGGAAGGTTCTGAAGTCCCGCCAGATAGATCAGGGTCATGGTTCCGGAAGTCTTCCACTGTTCCACAAATGCACAGGCAATCAACGCCGTCTTTGTACTTCCCAGCAGATTTGGCGCTGCTTCCGCTGCTCCGAAGATATCAAAAACATTGTAAATCATTCCATAATATGGCGCGTAAACATAACTCCATATAAAAGCCACAACCACCGTACTAAATAGCGCGGGTATGTAGAACACCGTCCGGAAAGCCCCCTTCATACGCATCTTCATGTTCAGAATAAATGCCAGCGTCAACGCCAGGACGTTGCCAAACACCACCGTAAAAATCGTATAAACCCCCGTATTTTTCAACGTATTGATCAGCGTTCCGTCTTTTAATAGGTACTTAAAATTCTTCAGTCCCACAAAATTGTAATCCCCCACACCGGACCAATCCGTAAGTCCGTAAAAAAATGACATCAGAACCGGCAGTACCCAGAAAATCACGTACAATAAAAGTGCCGGTATAAGAAAATAGTATAAAGTTCTGTTTGTTTTTCTTTTCACCTCTTGAAACCCCTTCCTATATGAAATTTGGCCCGCATTTCATATGAACTTGTCATTTGCAGTAGCCTTTTGTAAGATAATCCTAGCATAGGGGAAGTAACTTTTTCTTTTCAAGTAAGTAACTTTTTGTGGAAGAGGGGGGACGCCTGTCCAAAGAGGGAGCTGTACCGCTGCGGGGGAGACAAAAACGGCAGGAGATTCCGGGATGCGGAGGTCTCCTGCCATTCTTTTGTGTTTGATGAGTTATTTTATTATGATATGTCCGTCAAGCCTTGGTGCGGTTCTTCTGTATGTAACTGCGGGATAGCCCAGGAGCATGCAGCCTGCTACTCCTTTTTCTTCGATTCCAAGCCATTTTTTCAGAATCGGGCTTGTGCTGATTACGCGCATCATGTAACCGCTGTAAAGGGCGCCCAGACCATGGGCAACGGCCATGTTCTCGATGTTGGCGGCAGCCAGGCCTCCGTCCAGCGGGTGGTTGTCCGCTGATATTACCAGGAAGGCCGGGGTGTTGTAAAAGAAATTATCGTCCGTGGAATCCGCTTTCCACTTTTCGTAAAAACGTTCAAAGATTCCGGCATACCGGGGCACATCTTTTTGCAATGTACGGATAATATCCGGCATATTTTTCCATACCAATGTCTTGAATTCCTCTAACTGATCCTGTATAAAGATAAATGTGCATGCCTGTTTATTTCTTGCTGTAGCAGTATAACGGCCAGCATTCAGGATATCCTCCACCTTTTCCCGTTCGATTTTTTCCGGCCTGAAATTGCGGATGCTTCTCCTGAATTTGATTGCATGCAGCATATTTTCAGGATTCACATCAAATGTCTTTGGCACATAATCCTCCACATCGTCCATATCATATTCCGGTATCGCAGCAGCGCGAACCGGACAGACCGCCACACAGTGTCCGCACTGGAAGCACGGTCCCGAAACGTCTGCTTTTCCTTCTATAATATGCAGCACATTCACCGGGCAGTCAGCCGCACATTCCCCGCACCCAATACACAAATCACGATTTATTTTTACCATATTTTATCTCCTTTCATCCTTTTATTTTCTTGTATTATACACCAAATAAAAACTAGTACATCAAATAATAAGTAATTTGCTGTTAAACTGAGATAAATTTTCGAGAGTGCTGCTTCACAAACGTAGGCGTAGCGGGCTACGCTGAGGCTTGTGGAGTAGTGCTATCGGAAATTTAGGTCAGTTTAACAGTAAGTTAATTATTATTCGAGGTACTAGACACCATCCCGGACGGTATCCAAAAACCGCACTTTTCTGTAATAATTTTCCTGCAAACACTGTATTACTTCCAATAACAGGGCAATACTATATTCATGCACGTCCGCTGGACTACCCCACCATTATTCCAGAGGGCGCCATGCAGACTGACAATGAAAGGAGCCTTATTTACATGAAAGCAGAAATTGACAGAGAAGGATGTATATCATGCGGACTCTGCGCCGCTACCTGCCCGGAGGTATTCCGCATGGCAGATGACGACCTGGCAGAAGTCTATAGCGAAATAACCCCGGAAACAGAAGATACCGCAGAAGAAGCGGCAGAAAACTGCCCCGTCAGCGTTATCAAGGTTGATTAGGGGGGAGGTTGTTTTGGCAGGGGGGACGCTGTGCGGAATTGGAACAGGCATCTCCTGGATACGGAATTAGGGCATAAGCGCCGCTAATCAAAATCGGAGCCGGCATGGTGAACACCGCAGACACTCACGAGAATTCTGATGAATTCTCGCTGCGGGTCTGCTTGCCTTCAGGCCTTGTAGGCCTGAAGGAAGTTCACATGCCAGCTCCGATTTTGATGAAGCGGCGCTAATGCCCTAAAAGACGCATCCAGGAGATGCCTGTTCCAATTCCGCACAGCTGGACTCATCCAGTCAGAAGTCAAAAACTCCCTCACGTGAGGAATCAAGGCGGGAGCAGCGTATGAAACAGTACTGGTGATACAAAGGTTGCTCCAGAACAATCCCTTTCGTAATAACAGACACTGCCTTTAAGTCAGAACATTAAATTAACCTGTTTATAATCTCATCCCGGCCCAGCCAGTTCCCATCCGCCTCACCCGTCGGAATCCCCACCGAGGCAGTATCGTGACCGTCTTGATGCGCCCAGCCTGCCGGAAGGTGGATGCTCCGATGCCGTCCGGGGAGGCTTATGCTGATTTTGGAAGCCTTTAGCGTGCCGTACAATTTCTTACTGCGAAAAAGCCGCATCTTATGGAGGAAAACTGATTCCGAATCAGTTTTCCAGAGCGTCTGAGCTTAGAAAGCATCGGCTTTCTAAGTGAATACGCTCGGTTCCATAAGATGCGGCTTTTTCGCAGTTAGAAATTGTAGGCTAAGCGGCCGGTTTCCAAAATCAGCATAAGCCTCCCCGGACGGCATCGGAGCATCCACCTTCCGGCAGGCGCCCCTCATCCGCTCCCCCACTGCCCCAAAAATTCCTACTTCTTGCTATGTGTATCTGCAAGTACAGATATTACGATTATGACTCCCTTGAACACCTGCTGCCAATATGTATTCATTCCCACCAGTGTCATTCCATTTGTCAGAACGGTAAGCAGAAGTACTCCCACGATTGTCCCCATGACTTTTCCCCGTCCGCCGGACATGCTTGTTCCCCCGACTACGGCTGCCGTGATGCAGTCCATCTCGAAGTTCAGGCCGGCTGAGGGCTGTCCGGAACCGAGGCGGGTGGTGATGATCAGACCTGCTATGGCGGTCAGGACTCCCATGATCATATAGACAAGGATTTTTACTTTTTCTACTGCGATTCCTGACCAGCGGCTTGCCTCCATATTTCCGCCTACGGAGTAGATGTAGCGTCCGAAACGGGTCTTCGATGTCAGAATGACGCCGAATATGATAACGATTACCATAATGATGACGGGGACGGGAATTCCAGCGATGTATCCGGTTCCTATCATCGTAAAACTTTCATTGCTCCATACTACGGAATTACCGCCGGTGACGATGTAGGCCAGGCCCCGCAGTACGGTCATGCTTGCAAGGGATGCGATGAATCCCGGCAGCTTTCCTATTGCGCAGAGCACTCCGTTAACGGTTCCGATTACCGCGCCAACTGCAATTGCCGTAATCACGGAAAAGAATACATTGTCCGTATTCTTGCAGACTACGGCTCCTACCAGGCCTGCGGCACATACGAGGGAACCTGCCGATAGGTCAATCTCACCTATGATGATAACCATGGTCATCCCCACCGCCGCGATCGCCGTATAGGAAGCCTGCCTCAGAATATTAGATATATTGTTGGCGGACAGAAACTGTGAGTTCATGATCGTCCAGATCATACATAATACGATTACTACGCCAACTAAAAGCAGTTCCCTGAAGGATCTGAGATTTATCTTTTTTGTTTTATTCATTTTCCATACCTCCGCCAAATGCAGCCTGCATTATGCTATTCTTTGAAACTTCCTCCGCAGCGATTTCGCCGGAAATGCTGCCCTCATGCATGACGATAATCCTGTCGCTTACCTGCATGACTTCTGCGATTTCCGATGAAATCATGATGATGCTTTTTCCTGACTGGGTCAGCTTACGCATCAATGCATAGATCTCACTCTTTGCGCCGATGTCAATTCCTCTTGTGGGCTCATCCATAATCAGGATATCCGGCGTCATGGCCAGCCACTTTGCAATCACCACTTTCTGCTGGTTGCCTCCGCTCAGCTCTTTGACCTCCTGCTCCTCGTTTCTCAGGGATATGCCAAGATCGCTGATGTAGTTTCCCGTGATCTGCTTAAGCACCCGGCGATTCAGCCAGAAGCTTTTCAGCTGTCCAAGCTTGGAGATGAGCATATTATCCCGGATACTCATTCCCAGGATGAGGCCCAGCCCCTTTCTGTCCTCGGGGACAAGGCCGATTCCTGCGCCGATTGCATCCTTTGGAGAAGAGACGCAGACTTTTCCCCCTTTTATATATATTTCACCTTCCCCAATGGGGTCAATGCCAAACAGCTTCCTCATCAATTCCGTTCTCCCCGCGCCTACCAGGCCAAAGAATCCCAGAATCTCCTTTTCATAGAGCTTAAAACTAACCGGGCTGCTTTTGGGATATACCTGCACGTTCTTCACTTCCATGATTACATGCTCCCGATTCACAAATTCACTTCCGCATGCCTTGCGCCCATCTAACTCATGCCCTATCATCATTTTAATCAGGTCGGGTTCTGTCACCCGCTTTGTCTCTACCGTATCTATGTATGTACCATTTCGAAAAACCGTAATACGATCGGATAGCTGGAACACCTCTTCCATTCTGTGGGAAATGTATACGATGCACACGCCCTGTTTTCTCAGATCCTCTATGATCTGGAACAGCACCTGAGATTCCTTTTCCGACAGACTGGCCGTAGGTTCGTCAAACACCACCACTCTGGCCTGAAAGGACAATGCCTTCGCAATCTCCACGCACTGCATCTGTCCGCAGCTCAGCTCGGATACCGGGGTGCCCGGATCGATGTCCAGGTTTACCTTTTGAAGTTCTGCCTTTGCCTTTTTATTCAGTGTGTCCCTGTCCAGCAGCCTGCTTTTTCCGACCGGCTCTCTGCCGATGAAAATATTTTCTGCTATATTCATATTTTCCAAGAGGTTCAGTTCCTGAAAAACCATGCTTAATCCTGCTTTCTGTGCCATTAGCGGTGATTTCATCTCTGCCTCTTCCATCTGTCCGTTTTCTTCGTTCAAAAGATACATGCTGCCTTCGTCTTTTGAGTATACCCCTGTCATGATTTTCATCAAAGTAGATTTCCCTGCCCCATTCTCTCCCATGAGTGCATGGACTTCTCCTTTTCGCAGCTCGATCTGTACATGATCCAGTGCCTTAATTCCTGCAAATGCCTTCGATATTCCTTCCATTTTTACTATTACATCGGACATATCTTCACCTCTTCATTTATGATAGGAACCATCCACATACGCAGATGGTTCCAATTCAGGTACGCCAGGGCGTACCTGCGGCTTTCAAGGTTAATACTTATTCTACCTCAACGCCATATCCTTTTTCTCTGTCGATAAATTCCTGGATATTGTCTTTGTCCATGTACTCAACAGGAACTTCAATAAATTTCTCAACGTCTTTTCCTTCACACCATGCCAATGCCTGTTCTACAGCCTTGTATCCCATCTGATATGGATCCTGTGATACGCCTACTGCCACTTTCCCGTCCCGGATAGCCGCCATATTCTCGGATGTTGCATCCACAGTGGTAATCAATAGGTCTTTCAGATTCGCGGAGGTAGCCGCGCTTAAGATTGCCATACCTGAATTTTCATTAATTCCTACAAACGCATCGATGTCCGGATTTGCCTGCAGAATATTCTCTGCGGAAGCCAGGGCCGTATCTCTTGCATGCGCAGTCTGCTGCTCTGCCACAATTTCAATCCCGCTCTCTTTGATTACTTCCATGAAACCTTCGGTCCTGTCCTTCAATGAGCTGACCGTAATCCCATCGATGATAGCGATTTTCCCTTTGCCGTCGAGTTTTTCTATTACGTATTCTGCCAGCATTTTTCCGATTTCTTTATTATCGGAGGCAACGAATGCAAGGGAACCTTCGCAGTCCACATCCATTGTAAATACGCCGACGCCTCCATTCACGGCATCGCTGACGGCATTGACCACGCCCTCCGAATCATAAGGGTTCAGCAGGATTGCATCGCATCCCATAGTCACCAGGTTCTCGAGCTGGGAATTCTGCGTTTCCAGAGAACTGTCGGCTGACAGGACGTTACATTTTTTCACGTTGTAATCTTCACATGCCTTCTCAATCCCCTTTTGCATTGCTACGAAGAAGGGGTGCACATTCTGTCCGAATGAAACTCCAAGTGTGATTTCTTCCGCTGACTTTCCTTCCTCTGTTTTTGCCTGCCCGGAATCTGCGGCCGGTTCAGAAGCTTCTTTCCCTGGTCCCTCACTTGTACATGCAGCCAGTGTGACTGCCATCATTGCTGCGCAAAGCAGAGCTGCTATTCTTTTTTTCATAATCTATTCCCTCCATTATAACTGGCATTTTATATGTTTTCATGGTATATTTATATCGTATTCAATTAGATCTGCGGGCCGCCTGCTATATTGCGGGGAGCCAGAGCAATCTTGCCAAGGATTGAGTACTGTGACGCATGACCTGCTGCTGGAATATTTCCCGGTATCCGGTGGATAGTTGAATAAGCGATGGTCGCAAACTTAATCGCTTCTTTATATTCCGGCGGGATGCCGATTTCAGCAGAGGTCGTCACTTTGATATTTCCCGGAATTCGTTCCCGGATCTCTTTCATAATCTGAGGATTCTTTACTCCCCCGCCGCTTGCATACAGCTTGTCCGTCTTCTCTATGATCTCCGAAGGTATATTGTCAATCATACTTTTCGCAACAGCCTCCCCTGTAAATGCGCATGACGTTGCAAGAATATCTTCCGCCGGCAGATGTCCGAATTTGTCCAAAACACTGTCTATGTACTGTTCGTTGTAATCTCCTACCCATCCTGATCTTGGTACCGGCCTGTCCCAGAACGGATGCTGCATAAAGAAGTCCAGCATCTCTTCATTGATGTTTCCTCTGGAGGCAAGCTCACCGTCTTTGTCGTAATCCTTCCCGGTCAGTTTCTTGCACAGGTAGTTGGATACCGCATTCCCCGGACCAGTGTCAAATCCAAACATGTCTCTTCTGTCTTTACCTGCCACATGCAGGTTTGCAATTCCGCCGATATTCAGCGTCATGACCGGCTTCTCCTCGTTCCGGAATAAAATGTAATCCAGATATGGCATCAACGGAGCCGCCGCACCTCCCCATACGTGATCTGCGGGACGGAAATGTGTCACCGTGTCAATATTCGTCAGGTTTGCGATTACAGAGCTCTCGCCCATCTGAAGTCCGGCCGGATACGGCCCGTCCAGCCATCTGTGGAGCCAATCCCCCTTTTCCTCCTCAGACATGGACGCGATCTTCGCGTGGTCAGGCTGCTCCTGGTATATGGTCTGTGTATCCAGCCCCAGCACTTTGATATCCAGCGGATTGATATGATTCTCTTTCATAAACTGTACTGCTTTTTCAGCAAATACTGCTCCGCAGATATAATTGAGCCTGTTGATCCCCACCATATCCACGCGGTTCTCAAAGGCATCCCTCACGATCGGCGTTACCTCCTCGGGCCAGTCGTAGGAACCTCCGCAGATAAAGCGGGGCGCTTTGGGAAAACCATCGCTGTCCATCTCGATCTCTGCCAGAATCACGTCGATTCCGTCAAAGGACGAACCACTGTTCATACCCATAATTAAATCCATTTTGTTCCCTCCTTGAATTGATATTTATAGAACACCCTCCGGTGCTGCTACCAGTTTAGTCGGCTTTTCTGCAGGATTTCCGAAATACAATGGAGGCCTCCAGTACCTCTCGTTTCTCCCCCTGCTCTCCGGGGGCTTTTTCTTTTTGTGCGATCAGCTCCTGCACCGCTGCCTTTCCGATCGCTTCGATGGGCTGAACCACGGTTGTAATATCCAGCAATTCATTTAGTTCTTCATCATCCCATCTGTTTTGCCAACTTTTATTTACTGTTTTCTCAAATGCCCATTTTATAAGGCTTTCTACGCTTTCCTCAAT
>NZ_WKZK01000092.1:0-9458 GCF_009680135.1 Eubacterium sp. BIOML-A2 | reverse complement strand
CCGCCTAGAATTTCTTAGGTCCGCGGCCGCGTTTTTGAAAGGACATGGATGTTCTCCGGGAGGTTTTCGGCTATCCCTTTATGGAGCGTCCCCATCCGCGCCGAGGCTAAAGCTCGTCGCTAACTCCCGATTTAGAGTTTTGTAGAGGTGTTAATCGTAAGGACTATTATAATAAGTATTCTTAATACAGCAGAAAATGAATGACTTTTATATCTCGCGGTGATAAAATCAAATTAAGGAAAAACATGTCATAGACATATAAGTTTAGATTCAGCTGGCAGAGATAATACAAGGATGAAACAGTCTGGGATTCAGGGTGGACAATTATGAGAAAAATACGATTGGGTTTGCTTACAATAGCCCTGAGCATCTGTATCTCAGGGTGTTCCAAAGACATTAACTACATAATAGACCATGAACCAAGCATCAAAGGAACCGTGATGGAGATAAAAGATGGATACGCCAGGATAGAGGTAAGCAAAAGTGAGGAAACAATAGCTGAAAATCAGGAGATTCTGGTCTCTTTGGACGCTGAAAGAAAAGACAGTACAACGGATCTGCAGATTGGCGACGAAGCAGCCGTATACTACGATGGTAATATTGAGGAAAGCGATCCGGCAAGAATTGAGAAGGTGTATGCTATACTCTATATTGGGGAGAGCCGTACCAAATTAGAATATGGAAAGGAAGGGGAAGCTGACGATGAAAGATGAATTAGTAAAGAAACAAATCGTTGACAAAGCAAAGGACCTTGGCGCAAATCTGGTGAGAGTTTGTTCCGTTGATAAGTGGGAAACGGAACCGATCCAGAATCCGGAATATTGGCCGCAGAATTCCTGGCCCTGGGTTAAAAATGTAATTGTACTGGGAATCCCGCTGTTTGCCCCGATGACGTTCACTACCCCCTCCATGGTATATCAGGAATTATATGACACCAGCAACCGGGTGCTGGATGATATTGCATATAAGCTGACGAATTATATTACTACAGAATTAGGATACAGGGCTTTGTTCTTTCCGAGAGACTGTTACTACTCTATTGATGTGCTTATGAAAAATCCGAATGCCTCTTTTTCTCATGTCGTAGCAGCCTACTATGCGGGTATGGGTACCTTTGGTGACAGCCATAATCTGATCACAAAGGAATACGGTCCCCGCCTGCGTATCGTTTCCGTGCTGACCGATGCGCCAGTCAGCCCGGATCCGCAGTTGGAGAAGGATTTATGCATTCACTGTAAAAAATGTCTGAAAGCTTGTCCGGTTCATTGCTTTGAAGAGAAAGAAAATAATCTCTTTAGTTATGATAAAGTTGCTTGTACGCAGCATCATGTAGACATTAAGAATGAAAATCACTGGCCCTGCGGTGTATGTATGAACGTTTGTCCTGTGGGGGATGATCTCAAAAAGTACAGGGGAGACGACGTCATCACAGAGCAGGGGATTCGGCACGCACAGGCCCATGGATCCTAGAGCGTGTCTGAAAATTCATTGCCGCAATATGCCGCCCCGCTTCACGGTCTATTTACTGCCGAATCCAGAGGGCGTAGCCCACTACGCCTCCTGTATTTGGCAGTAAATACCCCGCAAACTGGGACAACATCTTGCAACAAGCAATTTTCAGACACGCTCTAGAGCGTATAATCCAGTTTTATTGCAATTCTCTTTGCAGGCGCAAAGCCATAAATATGGTGATGGCTGCAGTGATTACATCGGCAGCCGGCTGAGCATACAGGATCCCGTTCAGTCCCAAAACTTTTGGGAGTATCAGGATAACAGGAACAAAGCAGATGCCCTGCCGGCAGGCGCCGAGGAAGCTGCCTTCTTTTGCTTTTCCCATAGCAAGAAACAGAAAGGAATAAACGGTATAAAAACCGAAGAGCACAAAAGAAAGCCCGTTTGCTCTTAAGGCCGCCTGTCCGATCCGGATCATTTCCGGGTCATTTTTTGTAAACTGGGAAATAATCGCTGTAGAAAATAGGGCGGCAGCAAGACCAAAGATCAGGCAGAAGATAGTTGCCCACAGGATGGAAGTCTTTACAGCTTCTTTTAAGCGGTCGTACTTTTTCGCACCATAACTGTAGCCCGCGATAGGCTGCAGGCCTTTGAGAAAACCGAATACCATCAGACTTCCCACGGACATAATCTTTGTCACAGCTCCCATCGCGGCCAGAGCAGAATCACCATAGATCCTTGTCCCGTCGTTGATCATTGTCATAGACAGGCTGGTCAGCAGTTGAAATACCAGTGTGGGAATCCCGATTTTCAAAATCTCTGACATCACATCTTTTGATAAACAGTACTTCCGTATACTAAAACTAAATATACTTTTTTTCCTGAATATATACAGTAAATATATCAGTGCAGAGACAAACTGCGAAATGGCCGTTGCGGTCGCAGCACCGGCTACGCCCAGATCGAGAACATAGATAAAGACGGGGTCTAAAATAACATTGATCACGGCTCCTGCCAGCAGCACGCACATGGTTGTTTTGGCAGCGCCCTCACTGGAAACGATGTTGTTCATGGTGACATTAAAGACATTAAATATAGAGGAAGCAATATAGATACTTGTATAAGTAACCGCAAAAGGCATGACACTGTCTGAGGCGCCTATCTGGCGCAGAATGGGTTCCAGAAATATGAGGATGCATATAATGACTGCCGTTCCCACAAAGATACTGCTGTATATAGCAGTGCTTGCGGTTTTGTCTGCGGCTTCTTTCTCCCCGCTCCCTAACAGCCGTGAAAGGTAGGAAGCGGCACCATTTCCAAAGAGCAGTCCCAGTCCTACCACAACCTGGCCAAGGGGATATGCAACAGTAATTGCGCCCATCTGTGCAGTACCCAGCCCTCCTACAAAGTAGGCATCCGCCAGATTATAAAGCGCATTCACCATCATACCAATCATGGTGGGCAGCCCCAGTGCGAAAAGCGCTTTCAATACAGGGGCACTTCCAAGCAGTTCCATTTTTGTATTATGTTGTTTCATAATAAATTCTCCTTCCACTTGACATGAAGTGTAAAATAAAGTACTATAAATTATAGCAAACAAGTAGCAAAGTCGATAATACTATAATTTATAGTACTTGTCAAGACGAATAAGAAAAGGAAGGATATTTATGGCAACAATAGATTTAATCGTATTAGGGATGGTAAAAAAGGAGCCGTTAAGCGCATATGACATACAGAAACTGGTAGAATACCGGAACATATCCAAATGGGTAAAGATCAGCACGCCTTCAATCTATAAGAAAGTCATACAGCTGGAGCAGAAAGGCTTTATCAAAGGCACGATGGTAAAGGAAGGAAAGATGGCGGAAAAAGCCGTTTACTCATTGACAGAGTCCGGAGAAGCGGAATTCGAAAATCTAATGTATAAGATAGCCGCCCAGCCGGTCAACATATTTCTGGATTTGAACGCAGTTATAGTCAATCTGGACAGCCTCTCCCTGCAAGACCAGGAAGCCTGTCTTACCAGTATAGAAAGTAACATAAAAACACTAAAATCATATCTTGAAGAAAACATAACAGAAAAAGAAGGCAATCCTCAAATTCCTGAAACCGGAAAAGCCGTCCTCCGGCAGCAGATGATTCTGGCCCAGGCGATAGAAACATGGATCGAATCTGTAAAAATAAGTATAAGTGAAAAAGGTTAGAATGCCCTGCTAAAGGAGCGGAAACACAACTGATGATCAAGCTTGTAAAAAGAATAAAAATAAAAGTCCTGTATTGATAGAACCAGGACTTTTATTTTTATGATTTAAAGTGTAACTTTTCTAAATCTAATTCGACTAATAGATAGAAAGCGAATCTTGTTTGATATTTTTACAATCGGAAGGAAAAACGCAATGAATCTGAAAGACCTGGAGAAAAAAACGGATGGGCAGCTGATCGGGCTGGTGAAAAATAAAAATATGAAACAGGCTTATGATGTACTGGTGTTGAGGCATTATCGGGATGCTGTACGGTTCTGCATACAATATGCCAAAGAGGAGCAGACTGCCCTGGATATTGTACAGGACAGTTTTGCCGATATTTATGTGCACAGGGAGCGCCTGCCCCAAGCCTGCACGTTTCGAACCTATCTGTTTGCAGTGGTCAAACATAAATCGCTGGATGAACTGAGGAGAAGAGGGCGCCATGTAACAGAGGAGCTGGGGACGGCAGAAAGCGCCGGGGAATCTCCGCCAACGCCGGAGGATATTTACGTGAAGAAAGAAGCGTATGGCGAACTGGTGCAGTGGATAGAGGATTTGCCGGAAGAATACAGGCGTGTGCTTTATCTTTTCTGTGTGGAGGGCCTGTCCTACCAGGAGATTGGAGTGGTTATGGAAAAGAATATTCCGCAGATAAAAATAGTATTGCACAGAGCAAGGAAAAAGCTGCAGAGGAAAAGGAGGGAAAACGGATGACGCAGAGGGATAAAGAATTTTTAGAGGCTATGTGGAAAAAAGCAGAGGAAAAAGAACAGAATATGAGGCTTGCAGAGGAGCTCACTAAAACGCCGCCAAATACGGGAGTAAATTCATTTCTGTGGGATCTGTTCCGGGGGATTGGACTCGGGCAGCTGTACGCAGGCATGGGAGATATCCTGACTGTCTCATTTTGCATTGCGGCAGCGTTTATGTACATTGGATTACGGATTGTGGGCGCCGGTATAGCCAGCGCCTGCAGCATCGTATTTACAGCGGCGCCTGTCTTATATGCCACGGTGTTCTGTCTGTCATTGGTGAAAGAGCGGCAGAATCAGACGTATGAACAGCTTATGAGTTACAAGTATACTTTTTTACATCTGATGACAGCGCGTATGTTTTCAAACAGCCTGATAGGTATTGGCCTTAACCTTATTTATGCGGCAGTCCTTTCAGTGCGGTATTCGGCTGATTTTCTCCGGCTGGCGGCAACGGCTTTTGCATCCCTGATGATATTTTCCCTTCTCCTGGCCATGGGGATAGAACGGGGAAAGAAAACCGGATGGGGGGCAGCAGTGGGAGCCGGCTGGATTCTGGCCAATCTTGTATTCTTTCAGATGTCGGCCAAGTGGTACGAAAGGCTGATGGAAGGGATTCCGGTTCTTTTGTTTGCTGCTGTTGGAGCTGTTGCGGCAGTGGTTTACGTCAGGCAGCTGCTGGTAATGACAGGACAGCCCTTCAGAAAGGAGTATGCAGATGCTGCAAATTAATCATGTTACAAAAAAATATCAAAACTTTACGGCGCTAAAAGATATCAATCTGGAGCTGCATCCTGGAATATACGGCCTTCTGGCGCCGAATGGGGCCGGCAAGACCACGCTTATGAAACTGCTGGTCACCCTTCTTTTTCCCACAGAAGGGACTATACTGTGGGAGGGCAGAGAGATACAGAAGCTGGATGAAGCATACCGGGAAAAGATCGGTTTTCTGCCGCAGAAATTTGGCTACTACAGGGACTATACGCCTGAGCGCTATCTGGAGTATATCGGCATCCTGAAAGGGATTGACCGGAAAATACTGCGGCGGGAGATACCCCGTCTGCTGGATACGGTGGGGCTTGCAGAGGTATCAAAAAGGAAAATGAAGAAATTTTCCGGTGGAATGATACAGCGGGTAGGGATCGCACAGGCACTGCTCGGAAATCCGGAGATCCTGATATTAGATGAGCCCACGGCAGGCCTGGATCCCAAGGAACGTGTGAGATTCCGAAAAATATTGAGTTCCCTTTCCAGGGATAAGATTGTTATGATCTCCACACACATCGTTTCGGATGTGGAGTTTATTGCCAACCATATTATTATGCTGAAGGAGAAACAGGTATATGCCAATGACACTACAGAACATCTCTGCACCATGCTGGATGGAAAAGTCTTTGAGGCAGAAATCAGGGAGGAGCAGCTGCATCTTTGGGAAGAACAGTACCAGATTCTTTCCCAGCGTCAGGAAGGAAGACATTTTGTGGTGCGGTTCATTGCAGAGCAGGGAAATCCGCAGTGGAAAAAGTGTGAGGCTGGCTTGGAAGATGTGTTTTTATACACTTACAAGGAATGAGGCGAAGATATGAGGAGACAATGGATGCGCGTAGTGCTCAGCCCGATTTTCTGGGGGCTGCTCATTGGCAGTATGGGGGTAAATGCATGGATACTGATAAACTTCAGCGGCCAGAGGGCTATAGTGGAGAAGAGTGTGAAGGCATGGGAGGATCTGGGGCTGCCGGTTGATGAAAATACAGCGGAACAGTACCTGGAAGTTTTGGAGCCCGGAGAGAAGAAAGAAGCGGGAATTCCCACTCTGCGCCAGATAATGGATGGCACAGTGTATATGACGAATGAACTGGACAGCAGTGTTCTGGCAGAAAATTTCTCCTCTGCCCTTATGCTGGAAGACGGGGCAAAGAAATATGCGGAGAAAGAATACCAAAAGATGGAGGGTATCCTGGCAGAGAATCGGCGGAATCAGGATGCTGCACACTTCTTTGTCCCGGGAAGCAGAGGTTTTTTTGAATTATTTTCAAGATGGATTCCTCTGGCCTGTACGCTGGAAAGCATTCTGGCAGGCGTTCTCTTTATGCTGCATCGTGTCAGTGAACCATTACAGGCAGGGACGGCATCCGTTGAGTATACATCCAAAACGGGAAGAAAAAGCCAGGATCAGAGGAGGAGGGCAGCGATCCTTGCCGGACTCACTTTTACGGCTGTCATATGGGGAGTAACGATTCTGGCGGCAGCCCTTATATTTCCTTTAGGTCCACTGTGGAAGACACCCATTGGAAGCATGATGGTGCTGGATTCTTATTTCCCGGTTATCAGCTGGTTTCCGCTTCACATTGCGGGATACCTGGGCCTGGAATTCTTAATATCAGTCTGCGCAGCGGTGCTTTTTTCTTATATTGGGTATACGTTTGCGGCAAAGGGAAGAAATAGTTTCAAGGCATTTATACTGCTGGGGTTTGGATGTGCATGTATCTATACGGTGACCTCTCTGTTTCCCAAATGGAGCGTCGTTTATTTTATACTGCAGTACAATCCCGTTGATCTTGCCAGGAAAGCAGGACACTGGATGGTAAATGGGGCCTCCTTTCTTTCGCCGAGATATTATGAAATCACTGTGATTATCCTATGGGGCATTCTGATAGCATGTGCAGCTTTCAGAGTGCGGAGACAGTTTTTAAAGAAAGATTTGTAAGGAGGGTGTATATGATAAGGACAGAGATAAGAAAAATACTGACATGGAAGAAGCTGCTGTGTCTGCTGGGCTTTGGGATACTGTATTTTCTTCTGTTTATAAGGCCGTATGTAAATATACATCCGGGCAGCTATCATCAGACTGCCGATATTGCAGAAGCTATTACGGATAAATATGGGGTTTCTATATCACCGGAAGAATATGAGAAAATGAAAAGTGAGGCTCCGGAAAAGGGAATCAGTGCCATAGACCGGATGATAGCGGAGAATGCGTTGTTTCAGGAGTATGGCTTCCATACGTTTCAGGAATTCAACCTGGGGAGCGAAAGTCTGACGCCCGATGAGGACACGGCATTATGGATGGAAATCTATGATTCCTTTAGTGACGCCGAAGTGTCGGAGGAATTCACCAGGACAATAGAAATCAATGTATATGATATGTTTTTGGATAGTTACAGGACAGAGGCGCTGCAGGAGAACGGAAGTGCAAACGGAACATCCGTTTATAAAGATTTGGACGATCTTCAGAGACAGAGGGTATTAGAACGAAATCGGGAGGAGGTATTTACGATCCTTCCATCTGTAATACTGGAAGATAATTTTCAGGTTCTTCAGTTTTGGTCAGTTTTTGTAATTATCGGAGTGATATTTATGATTCTTCCCTATATGGTACAGGAGAATCAAAATGAAATGCCGTCACTTCAATATTGCTGCAGGAAGGGGCGGGGCTATTACCTCCGTAAGCTGGAGGCAGGCCTGATTACTTCTTTAGCGGTGATCGGAATATCCATCGTATTTTATTTGATAACCGCAAAAATTAACCGTGTCACAGATTTTTGGAATGCGTCAGCGTCTTCCTTTTCGAGCGGATATATTGGATGGTTCCCATGGTCTATAGGAACTATGAGTGTCATGAGTATTTTGTTTACAGCTATGATGGCAGCAGGAGCAGGAATGATCTTATTCGCCGTTACCAGACACTGCAGAAACTATATATCAGCCATTGCACTGGCCCTGCCGCTGGTCATCCTGGCGGGATGTTACGGAGCCTTCTTTATATTAGATTTTGCAGAGATAACCAGAGGAAAATACATGGTGCCAATGATCTCTGCCGTGGTACTGGGCCTGGGGGTTCTTGCCAATCTGGTACAGTATATGGCAGAGAAGAAAAGAAATATAGACTGAACGAAAATGAAGCTTCCGTCCAGCCTTACAATCACTGCTATGCACGGTCTATGGACCGTGCAGCGCGGTGTACGGCCCTGTGAATGGGAATTTACAATCTTTCAACCCCACAGATATGAAGCTCATCGTTCTCAACATAAAACCGTATATTCATACCAGCATACTTCATTCCGTAGATACGCGCCGGATCTTCCTGATAAGAAGGTCTGGGATCCTGTGCCAGGATTTCCATCAGCGCAGACCGGCATTGTTCTGGGATAAGCTCGAGGCATGCAGGCGGGCAGTCTACATTCAGGCTGTAGCCCGCTTGCCGGCTGCCAAAGCCGCCTTGTGCGTTAGGGTGACTGTCCACATAGGGCAGATAGGGCTTGATATCAAAGACCGGGGTTCCATCCATCAGGTCGGCTCCGCAAATATGGAGAACCGGGCCAAAATCAGGGGTGGTGCTGATGCCCTCCAGACGGACGCAGGACAGTCCAACCGGATTGGGCCGGAATGGGGAACGCGTGGCAAACACCCCCATTCTCTGGTTGCCGCCAAGCCTTGGCGGACGCACGGTAGGGCTCCATTCATCACGGATGGATTCTGAAAACCCCCAGATCAGCCAGATATGAGAGTAATCTTCCAGGCCGCGCAGGGCATCCGGATTGCGGTAGTCCGGTTCAAAGATGAGCTTTGCCTTCAGGGATTCCACGAGACCGCTCTGTCGGGGGATGCCGAATTTTTCCGGGAAATCGCTTTGAATGTGTGCAATTGTTTTTAAAGTATAAAGAGAAGTCATGGATACGCCCCGCTTTCGATAGCTTTTCTATTAGAAAATGTAACATAGAACTGGAGGCGCAGTCAATCGGGATTTAGTGACGAGCTTTTGCCTCGGCGCGGATGGGGACGCTCCATAAAGGGATAGCCGAAAACCTCTCGGAGAACATCCATGTCCTTTCAAAAACGCGGCCGAGGACCTAAGAAATTCTAGGCGGGAAACAGCCCTGAAAATGGAGCACCACTGACACATCACGAGAAATCCGATGATTTCTCGCGCTGGGTCAGCTGATTTTTGGATTCGGAATCCAAAAATCTCTCCATTTTCAGGGCTGTTTCCCACCAAGAATTTCTAAGG
>NZ_WKZK01000091.1:0-12336 GCF_009680135.1 Eubacterium sp. BIOML-A2 | reverse complement strand
CTCCTTAGAAACAGCTTTTTCCTGCCGGTTGGATGCGCCAGCTCCATGAAGGGATAGCCGAAAGCCTCCCGGAGAACATCCGTGTCCTTTCAAAAACGCTCAAAGCGGGCCTTAGAAATTCTTGGTGGGAAACAGCCCTGAAAATGGAGAGATTTTTGGATTCCGAATCCAAAAATCAGCTGACCCAGCGCGAGAAATCATCGGATTTCTCGTGATGTGTCAGTGGTGCTCCATTTTCAGGGCTGTTTCCCGCCTAGAATTTCTTAGGTCCGCGGCCGCGTTTTTGAAAGGACATGGATGTTCTCCGGGAGGTTTTCGGCTATCCCTTCATGGAGCGTCCCCATCCGTACCGCGACTAAAGCGCGTCACTAACTCCCGATTTAGATGTTGGCTGGAGCATGAACAGTAACGCTTTTGGCACTAATATAGAACATAGGTCTGCAAATGCTTGATTTTCGTGAAAACCGCATATATAGTATTAAGGAAGGTAATTGCAAGAAAAAGGAGGCATTTTAGATGAAAATAAAGAATGTGGCACTGATCGGACTTGGAGCCATGGGGGTGTTTTTTGCGCCAAGACTTGAGGAGCATCTGGGATAAGACAACTTTTGCGTAATCGCACAGGGGAAGCGGAAAGAGCGTCTCGAAAATCGGGGTGTCACGGTGAATGGTGTGAATTATCATTTCCCAATCTGCACTCCGGAAGAAGGCCGTGAGACGGATTTGATTATCATGGCAGTGAAGGATATGGGGCTGCAGCAGGCCATAGAGGATATCAGAAATTTTGTGGGTGACAGGACGCAGATACTCTGTGTTATGAATGGTGTGGAGAGCGAAGAAAAGGTGGCAGCCGTCTATGGATGGAATCATGTACTCTATTCATATATGAGAATGTCCATTGTCATGAAGAATGGCAGGGCTGACTTTGACCCTTATTGGGGCAAGGTGTATTTCGGCGAATCAGAAAATACTGTCCAGACAGAACGGGTAAAGGCGGTCAGTGAGTTGATGGAACACTGTGATATCCCATATAAGGTAGAAAAAGATATGATGTGGGGGCTTTGGTTTAAATATATGTGCAATGTCGGGGAGAACCTGACCTGTGCACTGCTGGGGATTCCCTTCGGGGCATTCCGCAGCAGCGAACCGGCCAATGAAATCCGCTGGGCGGCAATGAAGGAAGTTCAGGCAGTTGCGGCAGCAAAAGGAATCATTATAACGGAAGAGCAGATGAGAAAGCAGTACGAAACGGTCTGCAGAATTCCATATGATAATAAGCCTTCTACGCTTCAGGATCTGGAGGCAGGACACAAGACGGAGATCGATATGTTTGCAGGAGGTATGGTACGGATGGGAAAAGAACTGGGAATTGAGACCCCGATCTGCTGGATGTTACTGCAGGGAATCAAAGCGCTGGAGGAGAAGAACTGATTTGAGGAAGGGGGGAAGGTGTACTTTATAGGTGGAGAGGGGCGCTTACCTGGGGGAGAGTATGGAGCGGGGCGACTATTACAATTATGGGGATCAGGGAGATCCGGGATAACCAGAATGTAAAAGCGGTGATGCCTGCGCTGAGCGCCGAGATTATGGTTCCCTGGGAACCGGATTTTGCAGATGTCTGGATGCAGGAATTTTACGATATGTGGATGACAATTCCTTATGAGAATGACATTGAGGAGTACAAAAACCATCCGGAGAATTTTGGCTCCTTCCTGATTGGAATTAACGAGAAAGAATTTGACTATCTTAACCGTACGCTGGAATTTCCGATCGATAAAGCAAAATTTTTAGGCGGCAGAACCTGTATTTTATATAGGGACGGACTGGATTTCCAGACAATTGACCTGCAGGGGAAAACAGTGACCTGCGCGGAGTATGCCGATGTACAGAATTTCCGGACATTTGAGATTGCCGGCTTGACAGATCAAACGTATTATGCGGGCGCGCTGATTGGCTATCCTCCGACTATCATTATCAGCGATGAAGCGGCAAAGGAGTTTATCCCAGATGCATTTGTATATAAAGCGGCTGTCCGTTACCAAGAAGAATATAGTAAGGCTGCAGAGGAGGAAATACTCGGCCTTCTGCAGGCGGATCCCCATGCAAAGAGTTTTTCCTGGGAATCCAAGATAGAGGAGATGGAGTCGGTAGAAAAAGCCCAGGGAAATATGATGGAGGAGGGAATCGGAATTGTCGTGATCCTTGCATTCATCGGACTTTTGAATTACCTTAACACGGTAACCGGCAACATACAGAGCAGGCATGTTCTGGCGAAAAGGGGAAGTGTCGTAGAGCGGACCAGGGGCTTTGAATAATGAAATAAGATTTGACAGCGGGGGCAGGAAAAGGGTAAACTAAAACCATATTTTACGATGTACCGGTGCGCTGTCTCTCATTGCGGCGGTACACTAGAGCAAAGCTGATATTGCCGGAGGAGGAAACATAGGATGGAACAGAAAAAATCAGACTGGCTGACCCCGGTTCCCAAGCAGTCTTTATCAAAAATGGTGGTGGAAAAGATCAAGGAAGGCCTGATCAGCGGGGAATTAAAGCCCGGCGATTTCCTGCCTTCAGAAGCAGAATTATCTGAACGTTTTGGTGTCGGCAAATCCAGCATTCGTGAGGCTGTTAAGATGCTGGAGGCCCTGGGGGTTGTGGAGATCTGTAAGGGGAACGGAAGCCGCATATGCAGCAGCGTGGATGCTTCTGTTATGAATCCGCTTATTTTTCAGATGATCCTGATGAGTAAAGCGGAGAGTAAGGATGCACTGGTGGAATTCCGCAAGATGATCGAAACATCTGCCAGTCTCCTGGCCATTGATAATGCGGATGAGGAAGATATTGAGCGTTTAAAAGATATTCACATGAAAACAAAAAGTGATTTCAACAAGGGATGGGCGACAGTGGAAAACGACATGCTATTCCACGCGGAGATCTACAAGAGCACACACAATCCTTTTGTAGCCAGCATCGGAAACAGTATTATGGAAATGTTCCAACCGTCGCTTATGATCTCCAACCGGGATTATTCAAAGATCGTTACAGAAAATCATGATAAGATTCTGGAAGCGCTGATGCACAGGGACAAAAAGGCCATGACGCAGGCGGTTGCGGATTCGCTGGACAAATGGAAAGAACTTTCACTGGACGAAAGTCCGGATTAACAGGAAGCAGGTATCAGAAATGGTGCCTGTTTTTAATTTATTGAAAAATTAAAGGAAGACTTTTGTGTGTCAGAAAAAAGGGTTGTGCAGATTATATAAAATTGTATAGTAAACATTGTTGAAATATACAGAAAATACAAAATGATGTTGACGAAAAGAGATTGTGATGTTACCCTAACATTAGAGAACAGACATCTGATGTCTGATGTCTAAAACATGTACCCTTGGGCACGCTTAATTCATACCCAGCAGATGGATTCGCTGTAAACTGCAGAATAAAGCATACCCAAGGGTACCCTGTAACTCATGCCCTGCGGGCAGATCTGCAGCATAGCGGCAGAATAATGTATACATAAAGGAGAGAGAATTATGGCAAATATTTATTATGACAAAGATGCAGATCTGGGGCTTGTGATCGACAAGACCATTGCAATCATCGGTTATGGAAACCAGGGACGGAGCCAGGCGCTCAACATGCGCGACTCCGGTATAAAGAATGTGATCGTTGGCAGCCGTCATGACGAGTCCTATGATCAGGCAAATGAGGATGGATTTATGGTATATCCGATTGATGAGGCGGCGAAGCGGGCGGACATTATCTTCTTGCTGCTTCCGGATGAGGTGGCTCCGGAGATTTACGAAGAACAGATTGCTCCGAATCTGGAAGCCGGTAATATTGTGAACTTTGCTTCCGCATACAATATTACATTCCACAGGATTAAACCGGCGGCGGATCTGGATGTTGTCATGGCAGCTCCGAGAATGATTGGAAAAGGCGTGCGCGAACTGTATGAGCAGGGGGAAGGAGCGCCGGCATTTGTAGGCGTCCATCAGGACGCGTCAGGAATGGCCCTGGAATATGGAAAAGCGCTGTGTAAAGCAATCGGAGCCACAAGAAAGGGCGCTATCGAGGTAACGTTTGACGACGAGACCTGTCTGGATCTCATGGCAGAGCAGGGAACCTGGCCGATCATTTACAACGTATTTATGGAGGCATTCAAACTTCAGGTAGAAATGGGGCATCCGGAGGAAGCTGTATTGATGGAAATGTATCTCTCCAAAGAACCGGCGGTTATGATGGAAAAGGCAGCCGAAGTAGGATTTTTCCGTCAGCTTCCCTATCACTCTCACACCAGTCAGTATGGACAGCTGACCGGATTTCAAAAAGTGGACACGACCGAGATACGGAATTTTCTGAAGAAACAGTACGAAGGAATCAAGGGCGGCGCATTTGCAGAAGAGTGGGATAAAGAGCAGCATGAGAACAACTTAAGTACACTGGAAAAACTGGAAGAAGAAGCATTCAACTGTGAATTTACAAAGGCTGAGGACAGACTGAAAGAGCGCTTAAAATAAATCGGAGATTAGTTAAAAAGTTTAGTTTTGGCGGCGGACAGGGACGTGAAATAAAGGGATAGCTTATGGCTATCCCTTTATTTCGCTGGTTTTATCCGATCGGCAAAAAAATTGTCAGCCAGACTTCCTGACTGGGGGATGAAAAGCGGCGGCTGTTTCGTTACTGTGCACACCCTTCGGATGTGCACAGTAACGCTGTGTCTGTCCAGAAATGTAAATCCTGTAATTATGGTAGAGAAAAACCGTATTTCGTGTTAAAATATCACTATATCCTTCATAGCAGCGAAGGTGGGAAATGCCATTGGGTATGTATAAAGAATTATGGCATGTGGAGGCATACTGAATGAAGGCTGGCATATTTTTCAAAAAGCCGGGTCCCATACTGACACCGGATCAGAAACTGGGTTTCCGTGAATATTTTCCTCAAAAGGTGTATAAAACGGAACGGAACATTGCCGTGATTGTAGCAGGCACTCAGCTCTGCATGCTGTTGGTTTCAGCATGCAAAGCAGGAGGGCCTTTTGCTGATTCAGAATCAGCCCGGTATTTTTTTATGTATGTGATGCTTTTTCTTTCAACAGTCAGTATCCTACCTGTTCATGCCTCTCTTGTGAAGAAAAAGAAGTATCGGGAATACCTGTGGATCAGAAGGCTCTACGTAGTGATTTTATATGCCTGGGTTATCGGCATAACCCTTCTCGATAAGAGAAATGGAATGGGAATTGTTATCTATTGCTATCTGGTTCCGACTCTGGCGGCAGTGATGCTTCAGCCGCCGCTGGAAAGCATTCTGATCTTCGGGGGTTCATGGAGCGTGTTGACGGGAATGCTTGCATTTACCGCATCACCCCACTTTACTGCAGATCTGATTAACAGTTCATTTACGACGGTCCTGGCATTGTTTATCTCGATCCGGAGTTACCAGAGCATGGCGGTAACATACCGCGACAGGGAGACAATTGCAAAGCAGTACAGGGAAATAGAAAAGGCTAATGTGATGCTGAACAGAATGGCCTGCACGGATCAGCTGACAGGGCTGTATAACCGCAGGTATCTGATCGAAAATGTGCGCGGGCTTTTTGAATCCTATCAAAAGAGCCGGATGCATGCAGTGTTATTAATGCTGGATATCGATTATTTTAAGCAGTATAATGATACTTACGGCCATTTAAATGGAGATGAATGCCTGAAACAGATGGGGGCTGTGATCAGAACCTATTCCCAGGAAAACGGGATGATAGCGGTTCGGTATGGAGGAGAAGAATTTCTTGCTATTAAGTTCTGTGAAGCCCAGGAGGCCGGAGATTTTGCCGGAGAACTGCAGAAAAGGATCGCAAAAGCCGGCCTGCCCAGAGCGGATGCCAAAAACGGCAGGGTGACTGTCAGCATTGGCGTATGGAGGGGCAGTCTTGAGGAACTGGACAGTTTTGAGGTGGCGCTGAAATATGCGGATCAGGCATTGTATGATGCCAAAAAAGCAGGAAGGGACTGTATCTGTTATTATAATAATAGATGCAGTGTGCAGGAGAATTCATAAAATAGTAAAACGGGAGTAACAGTTAAGACTTGTCTGAACTATGACAAACGGAAAGGATAGGAAAGGGCTGAAATTATGATCAATTATTCTGAAAATGAAGAAAAATTATATCACCTTCAGATTGGCAGAGGAGATGTGGGAAGGTATGTGATTATGCCGGGTGACCCGAAACGCTGTGCCTCCATTGCAGGATACCTGGATAATCCTGTACTGATTGCTGATAATAGAGAATACATCACCTACACAGGTTCACTGGCCGGCGTAAAGGTCAGTGTGACGTCTACCGGGATCGGAGGACCGTCTGCTGCGATTGCCATAGAAGAATTGGTAATGGCCGGTGCAGATACATTTATCAGGATCGGAACCAGCGGGGGAATGGATATTGATGTAAAAAGCGGAGACCTTGTCATTGCAAACGGGGCAATCCGCATGGAAGGAACAAGTAAAGAATATGCACCCATAGAATTTCCGGCAGTGCCGGACTTTGGGGTGACGAATGCTCTCGTGAGAGCAGCGCAAAGACTGGAAAAGACTTACCACGTAGGTGTGGTACAGTGCAAAGACTCATTTTACGGCCAGCACTCACCTGAGACAAAGCCTGTGGGCTATGAACTTACAGCCAAATGGGATGCATGGGTGAAATTGGGCTGCAAGGCTTCGGAGATGGAGTCTGCGGCATTGTTTATAGCAGCCTCTTATCTGGGGGTGAGGGCAGGGTCGGTATTCCTTGTAATGGCAAACCAGGAGAGGGCAAAGCAGGGACTGGATAATCCGGTTGTCCATGACACGGACGCGGCAATCCGCGTTGCAGTAGAGGCTGTGAAAGAATTGATAAAAGAGGACCAGAGCGTGTACAATGCATCTAAATCATAGATGTTAAGTAGTGAGGAACACGGATTAAAAAGGTTTACGTATAGACCATAAGGAGTGTGAAATGGGATGGTGCCGGTGAAGAGATTGATTGAACAGGCGATGGAAGCAATGGGGAATGCGTATGCCCCCTATTCCGGCTTCAGAGTAGGAGCGGCCCTTCTGACGGAAGACGGCCGTATCTACCAGGGCTGTAATGTTGAAAATGCAGCGTATTCCCCCAGCTGCTGTGCGGAGCGGACGGCATTTTTTAAGGCTGTAAGTGAGGGGATAAGAAAGTTTGAGGCAATCTGTATTGTGGGAGGAATGAATGGAATCGTAACGGATTTGACCGCTCCCTGCGGTGTATGCCGGCAGGTAATGATGGAATTCTGCCAGCCGGACCAGTTTCAGATTATTCTGGCTCTGGATACGGAACATTATGAAATCCATTCCTTGGAAGAATTGCTGCCTGTGGGATTCGGTCCGGCTAATCTAGTACATCGTAAAACAAGTAACTGACTCATAAGCTGAGATAGATTTTCGAGAGTGCTGCTCCACAAACGCAAGCGTAGTGGGCTACGCTGAGGCTTGCGGAGCAGTACTATCGGAAATTCAGGTCGGCTTATGTGGCAGTTAATTATTTTACGATGTACTAGTATAGTATTAGGAAAGAAGACATTTGATACAGAAAAGGAGGTTACGATGAGCAAATATCAGAGAATTTTTGTAATTGTTGTGGATTCATTGGGAGTGGGGGCGGCCGATGATGCGGCAGAGTATCAGGATGCGGGCGCTGACACGCTTGGACATATTTCCCGGAGTGTGAAGCAGTTTCATATTCCGAATCTTGGAAAGCTGGGGATCGGGAATCTGCATCCTCTTGCACAGGTTCCTCCTGTACAGCATCCGCTGGCATATTATACAAAGCTGAATGAATGCAGCAGGGGTAAAGACACCATGACCGGCCACTGGGAAATCATGGGACTCAGGACAGATAAACCGTTTATTACATTCACAGAAACCGGCTTTCCAAAAGAGCTGATTGAAGAACTTGAGAAACGTACCGGTCACAAGGTCATCGGAAACCGGAGTGAGAGCGGCACGGTGATTCTGGACGAACTTGGAGAAGAAGAGATTGCGACCGGCCATATGATCGTCTACACATCCGCAGACTCTGTGCTTCAGATCTGCGGCAATGAAGAAACCTTTGACCTGCAGGAGCTGTACCGCTGCTGTGAGATAGCCAGGGAGCTGACCATGAGGGACGAGTGGAAAGTCGGGCGCGTCATAGCAAGACCTTATGTGGGGAAAAAGAAGGGAGAATTCAAAAGAACAAGCAACCGTCATGACTATGCAGTAAAGCCATTCGGGAAGACTGCGCTGGATGCGCTGAAAGAAAATGGCCTGGATGTCATATCAATCGGTAAAATCAACGACATTTTTGCGGGCCAGGGTATTACAAAGGCACTGAAATCCAAAAGCTCCGTACACGGAATGGAGCAGACCATTGAAGTGGCGGAGCACGAAGACTTCAAAGGTTTATGTTTCGTTAATCTGGTTGACTTTGACGCCTTATGGGGCCACCGGAGAGATCCCCAGGGTTATGCCCGGGAACTGGAACGGTTCGATGAAAAACTGGGAATCCTGCTGGATAGACTGAGAGAAGACGATCTACTGATCATAACAGCCGACCATGGAAACGATCCCACTTATACAGGGACAGACCACACAAGAGAAAAAGTACCGTTTCTGGCCTATTCCAAATCCATGGAAAGCGGGGGAGAACTGCCCGAGGCAGATACCTTTGCGGTAATTGGGGCGACAATCACAAAAAATTTCAACATACAAATGCCTTCAGGTACCATAGGGGAGGCTTTGTTGTAAGCGGGAGGAGTGGCTGGTATGGGGACGCTTGTCTGGAATGGGGAGGCGCCGACGGTGGGGGCGGATGCACCTAGCTAAGTGTGAGGGAAGGATGGAGGCCGCAGGGGAGGGGGAGGCGATTTCTGAGAGAGCGCGCGGTAGAACCCGTTGGAGAAAAAACAGGAAATAGGGAGGGCAGAATTTGTTTTACCAAAACAAATTCTGTTGCCGTTGGCGGCGCGAATGCATCGGCATTCGGGCCAACTGCGGCAAGTACCCTCCCTATTTCCTGTTTTTTCTCTTACGGGTTCTCCGCAAACGGACAGGATCCAGAAAATCGCCTGCCCCTCCCCTGCGGCCTCCATCCTTCCCTCACACTTAGCGGCCTCCATCCTTCCCTCACACTTAGCGGCCTCGCATCTGCCGCACAAGTTCACAATCTCCTTGACTTTTGGTGGGAGTGAGGGTATAATTGTTGTGTTGTACAACAGTTGTATTAGACAACAGTTGTACGGGAAACAAAGGCGATTTTGGGAGGAAGCATGAAGAATTATTACGTCAGTATTATCAGGCGGTGTGAGTTGGCATATATTCGAAGTGAATTGGAGGAGTTTGGACTTACCCCGCTGGAGGGGCGCCTGATACGGCTTTTGAAGGATAAGTTTTGCAGCCAGGAAGAATTGGCTGAGGATCTTGACATTGATAAAAGCAGGATTGCCCGCACGATGTTTCTCTTGGAAGAAAAAGGGCTGGTACATCGGGTGATTAATGAAAAGAACAGACGTCAGAAGATTGTTTCGCTGACTGAAAATGGGCTGAAGGTTTATGAGACCATCTGTGATATTTATGAGGCCTGGGATGATATCTGTTATAGAGGGTTTACGGACGAAGAGCGGAAGATGAATCAGGAATTTATTAAACGTATCTCCCAAAATGTAGTGGGGTACAAAAAGGAGAATGGGGGGAAGAATAATGGTTAAGAATCTTACAAACGGCAGGCCGCTGAAGCTGCTGTTTTTCTTTGCGCTGCCGATGGTGCTGGGGAATCTGTTCCAGCAGCTATATAATATGGTAGACTCTATGGTGGTGGGAAAGTTCGTTGGCGAGGATGCGCTGGCAGCGGTCGGGTCGTCCTTTCCCGTCGTATTTCTTTCTATTGCAGTTGCGGCGGGGCTTTCTATGGGGTGCACGGTTGTCATCTCGCAGTTATTCGGAGCCGGGCAGATTAAAGAGATGAAGACAACGATCTATACGGCTTTGATTACGCTGGGTGTGGTTGGGCTGTTTATCATGGCGCTGGGAGAAATCTTTTCTTCTCCTCTGCTAGGGCTTTTGGGTACGAATAAGGATATTTTTGCAGATTCACTTACATACCTGCGGATTTATTTTGGGGGCGCTATTTTCCTGTTTTTGTATAATTCTTTGAATGGTATTTATAACGCACTGGGGGACAGCCAGACTCCCCTTAAGTTTTTGATTGTTTCAGCACTGACCAATATCGTATTGGATCTGCTTTTTGTTATCCGTTTTCATATGGGTGTGGCGGGAGTGGCGTGGGCCACACTGATTGCCCAGGGGATGTGCGCGGTGTTTTCCTTTTTCGTTTTGATGCGCAGGATGAAGAAGATGGAAAATGAACCCGAATTCATTGGGGAGAAGCCGGGGCTGTTTGAGATGTCTGCAGTGAAAAGGATCGCAAAAGTAGGGGTGCCTTCTATGATTCAGCAGTCCATTGTATCCGTTAGCATGATGTTTATGCAGGGGCTTGTAAACTCTTACGGCAAGGTATTTGTTGCAGGATATACAGCGGCTACTAAGATCGATACTCTGGCCATGATGCCCAATATGAACTTTTCCAATGCAATGTCGAGCTATACGGCGCAGAATATTGGGGCAGGCAAGGAAAAACGGGTAACACAGGGGTATAAGGCGTGTCTGCTGATGGTACTGATTTTCTCTATCATAATCACCAGCGTGATCTTTTTGTTTGGACCGCATCTCCTGGGGCTCTTTTTGAATGCCGGCTCTGCAGGTACTGCTATGGGATACGGGCTGAAATATATGAAGACAGTTTCTGTATTTTATGTGCTGATGGGCTTTATGTTTGTAGGAAATGGTCTGCTCCGTGGGGCTGGGGATATGGGGGCATTTATGCTGAGTTCCATATCAAATCTGGTTTCAAGAGTCGTGATTGCTTACCTGCTGGCTTATTTTATCGGGTCAAGCGCCATCTGGTGGTCAATACCTATCGGGTGGGGAATCGGATCGATCTTTTCATTCCTGCGGATTAGAAGTGGGAAATGGAAGGCAAGGAAACTCTTAGAGAATTAATTCGTGGGGGACGCCACGAAATCAAGGAAAGGCAGAGGCAGCAGAAAGCGGGCACAGTTGTGTCTGGTTCCTGCTGCCTCTGTCTTTTCCTGCCCTAGTATAAGACAATCTAAATACCTTACTGTTTTGCAGGCCAGATTTTGTCTATTTATTGTCGGATTTATAAAAAATTCATTTGCTATCTGAAATAAGACATGGTATATTTTGCTCATAGATATCATAGAAGTGGTCACTTCTTATTTTCTATCCGGCGATCCGCCGGAACATTCAGCACAATGTCAGAGAACAGAACAAAGAGGGGGATGGTGCCTATTGGGCGTATAATATCAGTTTGCTTATGATTGCAAAGAAACATGAAAAATACTATAATTAAGGAGAACTAAGATACATGCAGGAAAAGAAAAAACTGAATAAGCAGATACAGAAAAACAGCTCGATTTTGGCGCCGCTGCAGAGATTGAATCTTATGGACGATTTTTTGTTTGATATCGCCACGCTGGATCTGGAATTGTGCAAGATTATACTGGAATTGTCTTTGGGATTCCGTATCCGGAGTATACGCTGGAAAGAAGGGCAGAAGGTCGTACATAATCTGCCGGGAAAGCGGGGGATTAGGATGGATTTCTATGTTGAGGACGAAGAAGGCAGGATTTTTGATGTTGAGATGCAGAAGCGCAATGAGGGTAATATTCCAAAACGCACCAGGTTCTATCAGGCGCTGCTGGATGCGCCCCTCTTGGAGAGTGGCGAAAAAGGATTCGATAGTTTGAACCCGACGTATATTATCGTGATTTGTGGATTTGATCTCTATGGGCTTGGCAGATACAGATATACCTTCGAAAACCGATGCTGTGAAGTGGAGGGACTCGTCTTGGGAGATGAATGTAAAAAAGTGATTCTCAATACAAAAGGAACAAATAACGATGAGGTGGAACAGACACTCATTGATTTTCTGCGATACGTAGAACACAGTACGGAGGAAAGGGTTCCTGATGGGTGCGATGAGCGGTTAAAGTATCTGCATGAGAAGATTAAAGGAATCAAATCAAATGAGCAGATGGGAGTGACCTATATGAAGATGGAAGAAAGGGACAGGTTGATTAAGGAGGAAGGAATAGAACAGGGGATAGAACAGGGGATAGAACAGGGCATTAAGTATAATGTACCCATAGATGTGGACACATTAAGAAGAAGGGTTCCCTAAAAATGGACACTAAAAAGAAGGCATAAAAC
>NZ_WKZK01000090.1:0-13329 GCF_009680135.1 Eubacterium sp. BIOML-A2 | reverse complement strand
TCTTTCATACTGATTTTAGTATATCAGATTCATTAAAATCTGTCCGAAAAAGTGTCTTAATTTATGAGACCATTATACTGGAAAAGAAGTCCATAGACAGGGAACGAAAAAGAATAACCAGAGAGCTTCATGATTCTATCGGTTACACGCTTACAAATATTACCATGATGATGGAAGCGGCCTTAAGAAAAAACAATAACAATAAGGAGTTGGATCAGCTGCTGGAGCTTACAAAGGAGCAGGCAAAGGAGGGTTTGCGGGAAACCAGAAAAGTGTTGTACTTTCTCCGGGAAGAGAATATTGAGACAAGCGGATTGATTGCGGTAACACGGATGCTGGAAATATTTGAGGAAAGCACGGGTATCCATATAGAACAGACGTTTATTGATATTCCAAAAAGTATGTCTAAGGAATCGGAAGATTTTATTTACCGCTTTGTACAGGAAAGCGTAGTGAACTCTTATAAACATGCACATGCTAATAATATTCATATTATTTATTCATACATTGACGGCATTTTGTATATCCGGATTGAAGACGATGGCAAGGGATGTAAACAGTTAAAAGAAGGAATTGGAATAACAGGTATGCGGGAGAGGCTCAGGTATCTCGGCGGCAGCCTGAGTATATATAATCAAACGGACTGCTTTGCGGTTGTAGCAAGTATTCCTATTGATGCGGGAGGGAAGGCATGATAGACATATTGATTGTTGACGATCAAATACTATTTGCAGAGAGTCTAAAGCAGGTGCTGGAAGGAGAGCTCGATTTTAATGTCGTTTTTGTTGCTTTACATGGGCAGGAAGCACTTGACTATTTGCAATGTCATTCTGTAGATATCATTTTAATGGATGTCCGTATGCCGATAATGGATGGTATAGAAACCGTAAAGCAGATACGAGAGAAAGATGCAGATACCAAGATTGTCATGTTAACAACTTTTGATAATGATGATTATGTTTATCAGGCGATTAAATTTGGTGCGAATAGTTATCTCTTAAAAGATATGGCGCCGGAAGTATTTTTTGAATCGATACGAGCAGTGCTAACAGACAATGTCATGATGTCGGAAAAAATACTGAAAAAAATTACGAACAGGCTTACTAATGGTGAATATGAGAAGGAAGATTTGAAATGTGCCGAAAAGATAGGGAGGCTGAATCCAAGGGAAAAAGAGATTTTATACTTAATATCATGCGGAAAAGAAAATAATGAAATTGCAGATATAATATTTGTGGGGCCGCAAACAGTGAAAAATTATATAAGTATAATATATACAAAATTAGAAGTAAAAAATAGAGTACAAGCTGCTAAATTAGCGTTTGAGTATGGTTGTGACAGGCTTAAGGATAGTATTAAGTAATAGAAAGGCCAGGATTAAGGGGTGATATGAGACTCCTTTTCCTGGCTGTCTTTGTTTAAAACAATATTGGATTTCAAATTATCATCTTTTCCATGCAATAAGGTTTACGAAGTAGAGTAATCAAAGCAGTACTTCTTTTTACTGACTGGCTTTTCTAACGCGTTTCTTATTTTGCTAATACTTCAACCCCGTCCTCGGTGATCATGACCATATATTCGACCTGTGCGGATAGCCCGTCATCAATAGTATAAACGGTCCAGTCATTCTCTTCATCGATAAAGAAATCAGGGCTTCCCTCATTAATCATCGGCTCAATGGTGAACATCATACCAGGCACAAGAAGCATCTCGCTTCCCTTAGGCGTTACATAGCTGACAAACGGGTCTTCATGGAACTGCAGCCCAATGCCGTGTCCGCCGATCTCTTCCACAACGGAGTAACCGTTGGCTCGGGCGTGTGTGTTGATTGCGTCCGCGATATCACCCAGATGCCCCCAGGGCTTAGCAGCGGCCAGCCCCAGTTCTACGCATTCTTCAGTTACCTTTATAATGCGCTCGGCGCGCTCGGAGATTTTCCCCATTTTAAACATGCGGGAGGCATCTGAAAAATAGCCGTTCAGAATGGTTGATACATCCACATTGATGATATCGCCCTCCTGGAGAATGATATTCTTATCCGGAATCCCATGGCATATCTCATTATTTAATGAAGTGCATACACTTTTCGGGAATCCCTGATAATGCAGGGGGGCGGGGATGCCGCCATTCTTTGTTGTTACATCATAAACGATCTTGTCGATCTCTTCGGTACTCATTCCGATGTGGATCTGCTCTGCGACCGCATCCAGCACCGCGGTATTCAGGGCAGCGCTTTCTTTGATCTTTTCAATCTGGAATGGAGTTTTTAGCAGCTTGCGGTTTGGGACGATTTCGCCTCTGTCCGCATGAAGCTTTAATTTTTCTTCAATTGCCATGTGGCATTTTTTATATTTCTTTCCACTGCCGCACCAGCAAAGGCCATTTCTTTCCATTTATTACATCTCCTTTTTTATTCATATAATGGAACTGTACCTGCAATCTATCTTTCGAACTGATGGATAAAGAATCCGCTTCTGAGTTTGGGCTCAAACCAGGTGGACTTGGGCGGCATAAGCAGCCCGGCGTCTGCCACTGCAAGCAGCTCCTCCATAGAAGTCGGATACATGGCAAATGCAGCGCCGTCACCTGCTCTGTCTACGGCCTCTGCAAGTACATCAAGCCCCCGTATACCGCCTACAAAGCGGATCCGGCTGTCTGTTTTGGGATCGCGGATATTCAGCAGCGGGCCAAGGACTACATTTTGCAGGACTGATACATCCAGCCTGTTCACGGGGTCTTCCGAAAACAGGTGCGGATGTGCCGTCAGCCGGTACCAGCAGCCGTTTCCATAAAGTCCGATCTCGCCCTTGCAGGAAGGACGACAGACCTCGTGCCCCATATCGGTAATTTCAAAACCGCTTCTGAGCAGATCCAGAAAATCGTCAAATGTATAACCGTTCAGATCCGCCACCACCCGGTTATAATCGTAGATGTGCAGCTCTTCTGCCGGAAACAGGACGGAAAGGAAATAATTGAATTCCTCCTCACCGCTGAAGCCGGGATGTTCCTTGCGGCGCTTCAGTCCGGCCTTTACGGCGGATGCAGCACGGTGATGGCCGTCTGCTATATAGATATTATCAATTCCCTCGAAAATATGAGCGATTTTGGTGATATTTTCCGGACTGCTGATTTTCCAGACCTGATGCCTGACGGAATCTTCGCTTGTAAAATCATAGAGAGGAGCAGTGAGTTTTACTGCTGCTATCATAGTATCCAGCTCAGGGCGGGCATGGTAGGCCAGGAAGATCGGCCCAGTCTGTGCGCTTAACGTGTCCACATGACGCGTCCTGTCCAGCTCCTTGTCTTCCCTGGTATTTTCGTGCTTTTTGATTCGGTTCTCCATATAATCATCGATCGAAGCGCAGCCCACAAGCCCGGTCTGGATCCGCCCATTCATCATGAGGGCGTAGATATAGTAACAGGGATCTTCATCCCTGACGAAAGAACCGTCCTGGATCATCTCTTCCAGAGTGTCCCTCGCCCTGTCATATACAGGCTGGGAATACATATCCGTATCCGGTGCAAACTGCGTCTCGGCTCTGTCAATTTTCAAAAAAGAAAGTGGGTTCTTGTCCACTACTTCCCGGGCTTCTTCCCGGTCATATACATCGTAAGGCAGTGCGGCAATAGACGAAGCCAGTCCTTCTGCAGGCCGCACGCCCTGAAAGGGTCGGATAACTGCCATAATTGTTCTCCTTAATATTTAATCTAAATTTGGTGAAAAGGGTCTGGCAAAGAGTGCCAAAACCCTTTTTATTCTAGCACAAACATAATAAATTTACTATAGGAATTTAAATGTGACTGTAGTACGAAGGAATCTAAATCGGGATTTAGTCGGCAAGCTTTAGACTTGTCGACGGACGGGGACGCTTCATGACAGGGAGGCTGGAAAGGTGCTGGGGCTGTATATGCCGTTGTGATATGTACCCATGCTGCTAAGTAATTCTTGAACACCCGATGCCGGATAGGCGGGTACGCTGAACATATTACGGGAAATCTGATGATTTTTATGAGCCGTTTCATCTTATCGTAGAGCTGTTCAGAGCCGCCGCAAGAGGCAGACACTTCATAAAATGTTGCGCCGATTTTGTAAATGACTGTTTCATTTGCCGGATTGTCCTGTTTCTGCTTATAATCTGCTGTTTCCTGTTCTTGTTTCCATTCTATTCCTTTTCCGTCCTTCCTTTACTTTGTAATGTGATAAGTTTCTTAGCAAGCATAGGAAAAGGGTACCCTTTTCCGAAAATGCCCTGCATTTTCTTACTCCTACTACGGAAAGCATGGAGAAAATGCCAAACTCATAGAAAAAATCAAAAATCTGTTTTGAAATATTGACAAAGTTTTTGATTTGCAGTATCATATAACAGCGATATATAACAGTGTTACAAACAAGGAAGTGAGACAATGAGCGAAGCAGAACAAACAGCAACACTACACCTAATTCTATCAGCAGCCATGCAGGAATTTCTTGAAAAAGGGTATAAGTCTGCTTCTTTGCGAAACATTGTCAAAGCAGCAGGCGTGACAACGGGTGCGTTCTATGGCTACTACGACAGCAAAGAGGACTTGTTTGAAGCACTGGTAGGCGAACACTACAACTTTTTACTGGAACGATTCTGCAAGGCTCAAAAAGAATTTGCTGAAATCCCGCCAGAGGAACAACCCGACAATCTGACTTCTACTTCCGGCGAGTGTATGTATGAAATGCTCTTGTATGCCTATGAACACTTGAATGAATTTAAGCTCATACTTTGCTGTGCGGAGGGAACACGTTTTTCAAAATTGATTGATGAAATGGTAGAAATTGAAACAAAAGGAACGCATGATTATTTAGCGGTTCTTGAAAAAATAGGCAGAGCTGCACCGCCTATTGATGAACGATTAGAGCATATCTTGATTACAGGAATGTTTAATACTTTTTTTGAGCTGATTATACATGAAATGCCGCTTGAAGAAGCAAAGCATTACTTGAAAGAAATGAGAGCTTTCTATACTGCTGGGTGGATGAAGATTATGGGGCAATAAAAAACGAATAAATTCGTTAGGGCAATCTGCCCTATAATTTTTATAAGTGAGTTAGTTACAACTAACTTCATAAGGTCCCTACTAACCAAAATGAGGATATTCGAGGGCAAACATTCTGTTCTCATATCATAAAAATTTTTCAAGGAGGTTTTTTTCAATGAAAAAACAGTCAAACCTATCAAGATTGATGGGCTATGCCGGAGCGCATAAGATTTTAACCTATCTTTCTTGGGTATTGTCCATAATGAGTGCGCTGTTGGCTCTTGTACCTTTTTGGTATATATGGCGTATCATTCACGACATACTGGAAGTTTCCCCTGACTACTCAAAAGCAGGGAATGTTACAAGCTACGGTTGGTCTGCGGTATTGTTTGCGGTTATCTCTATTGCTGTCTATATAGCCGCTTTGATGTGTTCGCACATAAGCGCGTTCCGGGTTGCCGCAAATATCCGAAAAGAGCTTATGCGCCATATTACAGCCCTGCCACTTGGAGTAACGGAAAAGTATGGAAGTGGAAAACTGCGGAGAATCGTAAATAGTTCCAGTGCTGCTACGGAAACGTATCTTGCACATAGACTCCCCGACAAAGCGGGGGCGATCGCCACCCCCATAGGTCTGCTTTTCCTGTTGCTTACCTTTGACTGGCGGTTAGGACTTTTAAGCCTTGTTCCTGTTATACTTGGTTTCTTGATTATGATGAAGATGACAGGAGCAGGAATGGAACAAAAAATGAAAGAATATCAAAACGCACTTGCTGATATGTCAAATGAAGCCGTTGAATATGTACGAGGCGTACCCGTAGTAAAGACTTTCGGACAGACAATTTTTTCTTTCAAACGCTTCAAAAACGCGATAGATAATTATGAAACATGGGTAATCGCATACACAAAAGCGTTGCGTCTGCCTATGATGTTCTATACAACGGCAATCAACGGCGTATTCGCATTTTTGATTGCCGGAGGTATTCTCTTTACAAGGGGCGGTGTAACAAATGAACTGTTGCTAAACCTTATCTTCTATATTGTGATTACGCCTGTTATCGGTACGACACTCACAAAGATTATGTTTATGAGTGAGGACGCAATGATTGTAGGGGACGCAATTAACAGGATTGATGAAGTGCTGAACGAAAACCCATTGTCTGAAAGCAAAGTGAATAATATCCCTAAAGATAATGGGATTACATTAGAATGCGTTAGTTACAGCTATGACGGAGAGAAAAACGCGCTCAATGATGTATCACTTTCAATAAAGCCGGGACAGACAGTGGCATTAGTAGGAGCATCCGGCGGCGGCAAGACGACACTTGCAAATCTTGTCACAAGATTTTTTGACCCGCAAAAAGGACGCATACTGATAGGGAATATCGACATACGCGACATTCCGAAAGAAACATTGATGAATAAGGTATCTTTTGTATTTCAGAACAGCCGCCTTATCAAAGCGTCCATATTGGAAAATGTGCGTATGGCAAAGCCTAACGCTACACGAGAAGAAATCGCCCATGCTCTGGAAGCTGCACAGTGCTTGGATATTATCGAAAAATTACCGAATGGCATTGATACGGTTGTCGGCACAAAAGGCGTGTACCTATCCGGTGGCGAACAGCAAAGAATAGCGATTGCCCGCGCAATTTTGAAAAATGCGCCTATCCTGATTCTTGATGAAGCGACCGCATTTGCCGACCCCGACAATGAGGTGCGCGTACAACAGGCGCTATCCGCGCTCTCAAAGGGAAAGACAGTAATTATGATTGCGCACAGGCTATCGTCAATCACAGACGCGGATTGCATTTATGTATTGCAAGACGGCGAGGTTGTAGAAAGTGGCACACATAGCGAACTGATAGAGAAAAACGGCATATTCACAAAAATGTGGAAGAATTATTCCGAAGCGGCAGAATGGAAAATTTTGAATGAAAACAAAGGATTGGAGGTAAATGCATGATTAAGACATTACAAAGACGCTTTGCGTTATCAAGACAGGGGGCTGTCGATTTGATAAAAGGCTGTATTGCTTGTGTGGCACAGGATATATCCTTTATGCTCCCTGTTGGACTACTCTATAACTTTGTTATTGATACCATGAACGGGAATGTAAATGGAAACCGTATTGCTTTCTATATAGTTGGTGCTTTGGTTTGCCTTTCCCTTATCTTTGTTGTGACTTGGTTTCAATATAACGCCACTTATTTAGCTACTTATGTGGAAAGCGGTGTAAGGCGTATCTCCTTAGCAGAACAGCTTCGTAAAATCCCGTTATCCTTTTTTGGAAAAAAAGATCTTGCCGATTTGACAAATTCAATTATGGGCGACTGCGCCACACTGGAAACAGCGTTTTCCCATTATGTACCTGCATTGGCAGGCTCCCTTATTTCAACAACGCTGATTGCAATCTGCCTTTTTGCTTATGACTGGCGTATGGCTCTTGCGGCGGTTTGGGTTTTACCGATTGCATTTACAATCACATTCTTTTCAGCACGCATACAGGAATACTTTAACCGTAAATCCGTAGAGGCAAATGTTGCGCTTGAAAGCGGCGTACAGGAGTGTATCGAAAACTTACAGGACTTGAAATCAAACAATGCGGAAGAAAGTTATCTAAAAGGGCTTGACAAAAAAATTGACTATGTAGAAAAACGGCACATTATCACAGAACTTGGGACAGCACTTTTTGTTGTTTCCTCAACACTGATATTAAAGTTTGGGATTGCTACGGTTGCTCTTGTAGGTTCTGCGTTGCTTATTCTTGGGGAGATTGATATTCCGCTGTTCTTTATGTTTTTACTTGTAGCTTCGAGACTGTATGCCCCGCTTGAGGGTGCATTACAGAATCTTGCTGCGATAATTTCTACCAAAACGAACATAAACCGTATGAATGAAATTCTTGACCACCCGATTCAGACAGGAAGCAATGCAATGACAAATAAAGGCTATGACATTGTATTCGACCATGTAGGATTTGCCTATAATACGGGGGAAACTGTATTGCAAGATGTTTCCTTTACGGCTAAACAAGGAGAAGTTACCGCCTTAGTCGGACCGTCCGGCGGCGGCAAAACTACGGTGTCACGCCTTGCCGCGCGGTTTTGGGACATAAACAAAGGAAAAATCACTGTTGGCGGTATGGATATATCAAAAATAGAGCCGGAAACATTGTTGTCGCTGTACTCTATCGTATTTCAAGATGTGACGCTGTTTAACAACACAATTATGGAGAATATCAGAATAGGCAGAAAGGATGCGACCGACGAAGAAGTGATTGCAGCGGCAAGACTGGCAAATTGTGAAGAATTTACGTCAAAGCTACCTGATGGTTATAACAGCATGATTGGGGAAAATGGTTGTGAACTTTCCGGCGGCGAAAGGCAGCGTATTTCAATCGCTCGCGCTTTCCTTAAAAATTCTCCGATCATCTTACTTGATGAAGCAACAGCAAGCCTTGATGTGGAAAACGAAACATTGATACAGGCTGCTTTATCAAGGCTGATAAAGGATAAGACCGTACTTGTTATCGCCCACCGTATGCGTACCGTAAGCGGCGCGGATAAAGTAGTTGTGCTTTCAGACGGTTCTGTTGCTGAACAGGGAGCGCCGGAAAAACTGCTGAATACAGGCAAGATTTACCCGCATATGGTAAAGCTGCAAATGATTAGTCAAGATTGGGGCATTTAGTATGAATATCGAATGGATAATATGTCCTATAGGTCAAAGAAAAACAAGATGGAAGATACGTGGCGATACCGAACTGAAGAACTTTCCTCTGTACTGCCCGAAATACAGGCAGGAAACCCTTATTAACGTCCAACAACTGTTTCCTGTAACGGGCTTTTACGACCATAGAGATGAATACACAAATCATTATAATTGCTTAAATAATTCATATTACCAAAATGCCTATGCGGCTTTATGCTGCGTGGGCATTTTTTATGATATAGGAAATTCCTCTGGAATTTCCTATATCATAAAAACCCTCAGGGGGATACACACGCCGCAATAAGGTATATAGCCGCAAGGCGGCATCGCGGCGGCGCCAAAGCGTGCAAGCCCCTCATGAGTGAGGGGGGAGTTGAGGTGGGCTTGCCCACTTTGTTCTAATAACCCCCTACTGGGAAGAAAGGGGGTGAAAAAAATGAGCTATTCCAAAGAATATAAAGAGCATATAGAATATACTTTTGCTGCCTTTTGTAAAGTCGAAAGCAAATACCCTTTGAAATCATTGAAAATATATATCGAGTTGTGGCAGAAGAAAAAATCAAACACGGAACAGAGAGTCTGATCAGGATCGCCCAGCTATGAACATGGGGATGTTTTCGTGAGAGAGAAACTTGTCCCGTATAAAATACAAAACATTCTTGAGAAATTACCAGAAACAATACCTGTGCTGTCTTATCCTAGTTTATATAGACGCTGCAGAAGCAGCGGCTTTTGAAGAGAATAACTTGGGCCGCAAGAGACTGACCGGGGTCTGCGTGGGCGCATGAGAAGGAAGGCGGTTATTGATAATGTTGGACTTGGAATTGATTGAGTATGCGGAAAAACGAATTCACAGCAAGGAGGTCTTAAGTAAGGAGCAGATTGTTCAGCTGCTTAGTATTGAGCCTGGAAGCCGGGCATGGGAGGCTCTGGGGCTGGCAGGGCGCAGGGCGGCTAAGGAGCTTACAGGGGAACGGGCCTATCTTTGGGGGGCAATTGGTGTGGATTTTGTTCCCTGTTCTATGAACTGTGACTTTTGTTCGTTGGGAGAAAAATGGGGGATTGTTGGTGAACGGCGGGAATATAATGCAGAGGAGACGGTTCGTCAGGTGCGTGAGTATGCAGAGAACGGTGTGAGGTGGATCGTTCTGCGCACTACGGAGTTTTATTCCCAGGCTCAGCTGGGGGAGATGATCCGGTATATACGGGAACAGGTACCGGGAGCTTACGAGATCGGACTTAACATCGGAGAGTTTGGAGTTGAGACGGCCTACTGGCTTGCAGAATGCGGAGTAGATTTTATTTATCATTCCCTGCGTCTGGGTGAAGGGCGTGACACTCGTTTTGAGCCGCAGACACGTATTGATACGCTGAGGGCGGTACAGGCTTCCCCTTTGAAGCTGGTATTTCTTGTAGAGCCCATTGGAGTGGAGCACACGAATGAAGAGATTGCGGATCTCTGCCTGCTGGCAGCGGACTGTGGGGCGATTGTATCGGGCGCTATGGCCCGGATCCCCGTGCAGGGTACGCCTCTGGGCGTACATCTCCAGGTCAGTGACGAACGTATGGCTCAGATCATTGCCGTGACGCGGCTGGCCTGCGGCGCCTGTGTGCCCGATATCTGCATCCATCCCGGAACTCAGCTGGCTATGGAGTTTGGGGCAAATGTGACCGTGGTGGAGACGGGGGCCATTCCCAGGGATACCTGCTGCTGTTCCGGGGGCAAATGGAATCAGTTTGATACGGTACGGGCCAGGGAATTATTTGAAGCGGCGGGATATACTGTCCATCAGACTGCATAAATGGAATACGATTTTGGAGAGGGAGGAATAAAAAGATGAAAATCGGGAAAAAAGTGATTTCACTGCTCATGACAGGCGTGCTTCTGGGCGGGCTGTGCGCTGGGTGCAGCCCGGTAAAAGAGGGGACAAAAGAACAGAAGAAAGACCCGGCGGCAGCGCAGGGGGCAGAACCGGCTGCCGAAAACATGAAAGCTACGGTGGGTACCTGGAAGACGGCACAGACGCTGACACCATATTTTTATGAGGAGGCACTGGGGGACGGCGCGGTGATTGAGGTGAAGCCGTTTACCAATCCGGGCGATCAGAAGACCGCGCTTCTGGCCGGCAGCCTGGATATGACCGGTACGACTATCCCTACCGCGATTACTGCAGCGTCAAAGGGGGAACCTGTCAAGGTTGTGGTCAGCCTGTGCAATAAATGCTCTGCCCTGGTGGTGGGAGCAGAATCCAAAATAGAGAGTGAAGCGGACCTGAAAGGGAAGACCATTGCCTATGTCCCGGGTACGATGCACCATGTTCTTTTGCTGGATGTGCTGAAGCGGGCAGGGCTGGATCCGGATAAAGACGTTACCTTGGTGCGGATCGACTTTTTCGATATGGGACAGGCATTGTCTGACGGTACGATCGATGCCTTTCTAAGCGGTGAGCCATACCCCTCACAGGCGGTAAAGGACGGCTACGGCAGGATTCTCAGCTATCCATACTTTGACGACAGTATCGGAACCATTAATGCGGGGATGATCGTGACAGAAGATACCATTGAAAAGAACCCTGGGCTGGTTCAGAGTCTGGTGAATGCACATATTAAAGCCACCCAGCTGATGAACAGCGATACGGATGCGTGGCTGGAAAAAGCGGCGTCTTTTGGCACGGACAAGGCTCTTCTGGAGGCATCGGCTAAGAACATAGAGTTGTGTTGGGATATTGATGAACAGTACATTCAGAATACAAAAAACCTGGCTCAGCAAATGCTGGAGCTGGGCATGATCGATACTGTTCCGGATATCGACGCCATGTTTGACCTGAGCTTCCTGGAACAGGCAAAAGAGGGGCTCCAGTGAAACGGGCGTCCCGCAAGGCCGGAGGTTTTGATCCCGCAGGGCTGATTCTTCCGGCTCTGATTCTGATCGTCTGGTTCGCCGCGACGACCTGGGGCGGGATGCCGGCGTATAAGCTGCCCTCGCCTCAGAAATTGCTCTGCGTGCTGGTTGATTTTGATACGGGGCAGCTTGGGATTACCCCCTATTCCGGAACGCTCTGGGGACATCTGCTCCACAGCCTGAAACGAGTGGCCAGCGGGTTTGGCCTGGCCGCTGTCTTTGGCCTGATTCTGGGTTTTCTAAGCGGAGGAATTCCGTTGGTGCGGCGGCTGGTGGATCCGCTGATCCATCTCGCACGGACGATTCCCGGTATAGGCTGGCTGCCGGTTGCGATCGTCTGGTTTGGCATCGGAGAAGGCAATACACTGTTTCTGATCGCACTGGCCTCTTTCTTCCCAATCTATATGAATACCGCACACGGCACCTCCCAGGTGCCGGAGGTAACCTTGCGCGCCGGGCAGATGCTGGGCGCTAAAGGATTTAGCCTTTTTCGGACGGTCATTCTGCCCGCTGCTTTTCCCGATGTGGCAGTCGGTCTGCGGCTGGGACTGGGAGTTGCCTGGGCATATCTCGTGCTGGGAGAAGTGACCGGGGTGACCGAAGGACTGGGCGCGGTTATGACGGATGGCCGGATGCTGGGGCATGTGGACATTGTCCTGGCAACGATGATTGTCATTGCCTGTGCGGGAAAGCTGACGGATCTGCTGCTGCTGGCAGTATGCCGTGCTGTCAGCCCCCAGATGCGTAAAGGAGGAAATAAGTCATGAATGAACAGGGCCTGTTAATCGATCAGATCTGCCAGAACTTTCAAAATGAAAACGGCACGCATACAGAGGCACTGGATCATATCTCCCTGCACATACGTCCAGGAGAGATCGTTTCCTTGCTGGGACCCAGCGGCAGTGGAAAGAGTTCTCTGCTGAACATCATTGCCGGTTTTGATGATCCGGTATCCGGAGAAGTGCGGCTGGACGGGGAAAAGGTCACTGCACCCTCAGCTCAGCGGTGCGTCGTATTCCAGACTCCGGCGCTTTTTGAGTGGCTGACCGCCCGGGAAAATGTGGCGTTCGGCTTGAAACGCCGCGGGGCTGCCCCGGGTAGGCAAAAGAAAGAGGCTGATGAGATGCTGCGTCTGGTGGGCCTGCAAGGCTCTGAAGACAAGTATCCCCATGAACTGTCAGGCGGTATGCAGCAGCGCGTGGCGCTGGCAAGGGCATTTGTGCTCCATCCGCGGCTCCTGCTGATGGACGAACCATTTGCAGCCCTGGACGCCCAGCTGCGCTGCCAGATGCAGGACCTGTTACTTCACCTCTGGGAGAGCCGGAAACAGACGATTCTCTTTGTAACCCATGACGTAGAAGAGGCCATCCGTATCTCCCACCGTATCGTCGTCCTGGAACGCAGTCCAGGCAGGATCAGGGAAGAATTCACGGTTCCTTTCCCCATGTCCTTCCGGGCAGGGCTGCTGGGAGACTCTGCGTTTCAGGCACTGCGGAAACAAATTCAGGAGTTCATGTTTACACTATGATCCACAGAAAAAGATTACTTTTATTATTATGAATCGCTTCACGGATGGGGGGGACGCTCCATAAATGGATAGCCGAAAACCTCCCGGAGAACATCCATGTCCTTTCAAAAACGCGGCCGCGGACCTAAGAAATTCTAGGCGGGAAACAGCCCTGAAAATGGAGCACCACTGACACATC
>NZ_WKZK01000008.1:0-135684 GCF_009680135.1 Eubacterium sp. BIOML-A2 | reverse complement strand
AGCGTTTCTGACAGGTTCAGTCAAGGGTGGCGTACGTAACCAGTAGCCATCAAGCACACAGAAAAAGTGATTGACCCAGAAAATCCTTCATTTGCTCTATAAAAATGAAAATAAGTTTACCACATCACAAATTGCTGCGGAATTAAAAGTCAGCCCAAGAACAATCAAGGCTGATATAAAGAAGATCAGGGAGATTCTGGAGAAAAATTCCTGCAGTATTAAGACAAAGCAGGGGGTTGGCCTTTGGCTGTATTATGATGAAGCCGGAGAACAGTTTCTGCAGTCAGTCTTGTATGAGATGAAGGATTCCTACATCTCATCGGATGTGAGGAAGTATTACGTTGCTGCTTATTTGCTCTTACATAATAAAAAGTATATATCAATGGAATCAATTGCAAACCTACTTTACGTGAGTAAAGGAACGATTGTGAATGATGTATCGGAGTTGATTTCCTTCTGGGAGAAATTCGGTATTACCTTCATAAAGAAAGTAAAATACGGGATTAAGGCAGAAGGTTCGGAAACACAGATTCGATGGGCGCTGACAGATGTTCTGAAAAAGGTCGGCGGAAAAAGCGGAAGAATTGAAAATGAGAAGATACAGACGCTGTTTACAAAAGTGCGGCTGGAAAGTTTAAAGCGTATCATCCGATTGGCAGAGAATCGGTTCCATTTTGTATTGACGGATATTTCTTTTGATGAACTTTTGATTCAGCTTGCGATTCTGATAACGAGAGTTCAGATGGGATGTGTGACAGAGCCGGAGGAAAAAAAGAAACAGGCCAGTGAAGGAAGAAAAGCCTGGTTTGTAAGCCGTTATATTCTGGAACAGATATATGAACAGTTGGATGTTGAAATTCCGGAATCTGAGATTACATTTTTGATGACGTGTCTTCTGGCAGTCAGATATCAGATTCCTATGACGAAAGAAAAGGACAGAGAGAAAACCCGTGCCAGAGAGCCTCAGATGTTTGATGATATCATGTCACTTCTACAGGAAGTGGACGAACAGTATCAACTGCAGCTGGAGGAAGACAGCGAATTGGCATGCGCGCTGTTCGATCACCTGGAATGTATGGTTCACAGGTTCCAGAGCATGATGTATCTGGAAAATCCGATTTTGGATGCGGTGAAAAAGGAAATGTTCTACGAATATGAGATTGCTTCTTATCTGATATCAAAGTTCGGACAGAAATACGGACTGGAGACGACGGAGGATGAGATCGGCTATGTCTCATTTCACATAGGAGCAGCCATAGAACGAGCACGACAGAAAATGAAAAAAAATCTGTCTGTCACAATTATATGTATGACCGGTATCGGAACGTCACAGTTTGTTTCCATGAAGCTGAAACGATTGTTTCCGGAAATAGAAATCAAGCAGATTATTTCGGGAAACCAGGCAGATAGTTTAGAACCGGAGGCACAGGATTTTGTAATATCAACAGTGCCTATTTATAAAGAAGGAATCGAAGTGCTTCATGTATCGTCGGTTTTGAGTGAAACGGATATTCAGAGAATCCGAAAATACATTCAGAAAAAAACAAGCCATCTACAGGAAGAAAATACTGAATATTTTTACCTAAAGAAGTTTTTGAATAGTTCCATCTCCATTATGAACTGCGATTTGAAGTCAAAAGAAGAAGTAATCAAACTTCTGGGAGGAAGGATGATCAGCGAAGGCTATGTAGATGAAGGGTATATACAGTCTGTATTTGAAAGAGAAGAACTTTCGGAAACTTCAGTAGGCAGTCTGGTAGCTATACCGCATGCATTTGAAGGGCACATACGTAAACAGGGAATTGGATTCATGACTTTACAGAAACCCATCATATGGGGCTCAGAGAAAGTACAGATTGTCTTTATGCTGGCGTTGGATGCAAAGGTGGAGAATAACTTTCAGCGGATTTTCAGCGATGTGCTGGATCTGACACGAAATATAAAAGATGTTGAACAGGTATTAAGAGCAAAAAAATTTAGCGAGATAGATATTTTGACAAAGGCATAGACATGCAGGAAAGGAATAAACACAATATGAATGTATCAGAAATGGTGAATGAAAAGCTTGTAAATTTTGGATATGAAGCCAAGACAAAAGACGATGTAATCAAAGGACTTGGCAAAATGATGTATGATGCAGGGAAAGTAAATGACCTGAATAAATATATTGAAGGACTTTACGAAAGAGAGGCCGTATTTTCCACGGGGGTCGGAAACGGTGTCGCAATACCCCATTGCAAATCAGACTGCGTCAGAGAAGCAGCATTTACGCTGGTTAAACTAAAAAATTCGGTGGAATGGGAAACACTGGATGGACGTCCGGTTGACTACGTGATTATGCTTGCTGCACCAAACACATCAGATAACGCACATCTTGAAATGCTTTCCAAGCTGGCAGCGAATCTGATGGATGATGATTTCCGGGAAACGCTGAAAGGTGCATCTACAGTCGAGGAAATCAAAGCGTTGTTTTCATCAAAAAAGGAGGAAGAGTAATATGTATATTTTAGGAGTGACAAGTTGTCCGGTTGGGATTGCACATACCTATATGGCAGCATCCAATCTGGAAAAGACTGCAAAGAAAAAAGGTCTGGAAATCAAAATCGAAACGCAGGGGGCTGCCGGTGTTGAGAATGAGATTACAAAAGAAGACCTTAAAAGGGCAGACGCAGTGATTATTGCGAGTGATGTAAGAATAAAAAACGCCGAGCGTTTTGACGACCTGCCGACACTGACCGTCGGTGTCAGCGAAGCAATCAAAGATGCAGAAGGAATTATAAAAGAATTATTGGAGGCGTTAGAATAATGGCAGAAATCAAAAGAAAAACAAAAAAGAAAAGCCAGGGAGCTTTTCTGAGAGATTCTATTATGACAGGTATTTCCTACATGATTCCGGTAATTGTAGGAGCAGGTGTAATTCAGGCAATTGCAAAGGCAATGGGCGGATATGATATCGGAAACCACATGGATCAGATTGATACAATTGCAAAAGCAATCATGCTTCTCGGACAGAATATGATGAACTATGTTGTACCGGTTATTGCAGCATTTATCGCATATGCGATGGCTGATAAACCGGGACTTGCACCCGGATTTGTAATGGGTGCTCTTGCAGGCGCAATCAATACCGGATTTGTCGGCGGGGTTGTCGGCGGTATCATGGTTGGTTATTTTGTACTTATGTTAAAGAAGATTAAGGTGCCAAAGGCAATACAGGGTATCATGCCGATTCTGGTCTATCCGGTAGTCACGACACTGGTCTGTGGTCTGCTGATGTATTATGTGGTAGGACGCCCAATCAGTTGGTTTATGGCATGGCTTACCTCAGGACTGATGGCTCTGAGCGGTGGTTCCAGATTCGTACTTGGTGCAGTAATCGGGGCAATGATTTGTCTGGATCACGGCGGTCCTATTAACAAAACAGCAGCTCTGTTCGTAAACGGACTGAATGCTGACGGATTCTTAATTCCTACTTCGGCTAAAATGTGTGCAGGCATGACATCTCCTCTGGGAATTGGTCTTGCATGTTTCATCGGCGGAAAAAAGAAATTTACAGAAGCTGAAAGAGAGCAGGCAAAATCACTGTTTATCCTGTCGTGCTGCTATGTACAGGAAGGGGTTATCCCATTCCTGATGAAAGACCCGGTTCGTGTTGCAATTTCCTGCTGCACAGGAGGTGCGATTACAGGCGGTCTGTGTATGATGCTCGGACTTGAGTCTCCGGCAGTTCATGGTGGTGCATTTGTTATTGCCATGACATCCAACCCGCTTTTGTTTATCGGTCTTTGGTTGTTAGGCGGTTGTATTACAGGCGTACTGTATGCAGTCCTCAGAAGACCACTGCCGGAAGGATATGTAGAAAGCGAAGAAGACATTGTATCTATTATCTAATTTCTCAGAAAGGAAGAAGCTTTGGCTTTTTCCTTTCTACACTTAAAGCAGAACCAGACAGACGGCTAGATATATTTTTACCGGGCGCCGAAAAGTATGTACGGCAGCCCGGGGTATAAGGAGAGAAATAATATGTATGTATCAATGAAGGATATGCTCTGGCATGCACATAAAAATAATTATGCAGTCATGGCAATCAATTGTGTAAATATGGAACAGGCGAAGGCGATTATCCAGTCGGCAGAAGAAGAAAAATCCGCGGTAATTATCAACATTTCCCCCCGTCAGATGAAAGCCCACGGACATGGAGATATCCTTGCTCCGATGGTAAAAGGAATGGCAGAAAAAGTATCAGTTCCGGTTGCATTCAATCTGGATCACGGCGCTGACCTTGAAGATATTACAGCGGCCATGAAATATGGATTTTCAAGTGTGATGATTGACTCTTCCAGTTATGATTTTGAAGAAAATGTCAGAAGAACACAGCTGGTAGCTTCTCTTGCACACGGCATGGGACTGTCCTGTGAGGCAGAATTAGGACATGTAGGAATGGCGAAAGAGGCAGATAACGAAAAGGCAGACTTGTACACAGATCCACAGCAGGCTAAGGAATTTGCAGAGAAAACAGAATGCGACTGCCTTGCAGTGGCGATCGGAACGGCTCACGGAAGTTACCCGAAAGGATTTGTCCCAAAACTGGATTTTGACCGTTTGAAATTATTAAAAGAGACACTGCAGATGCCGCTTGTGCTTCATGGCGGTTCCGGTGCCGGAGAAGAGAATATCAGAAAAGCAGTAGCATATGGAATCAATAAGATCAATGTATGTACAGACTTGTTTAAGCATGCGAGAATCGCAACAGCAAAGGCTCTGGAGGCGAATCCGGAAATCGATTATATGGATCTTTGTATTGCGGCACAGGAAGCAATGAAAGATTTTATTAAGAGTTACATGAGAGTGATCGGTTCCAGCGGCCGCTATGATTTCGACAAGTATGAAGGGCCGGAGTTAGACTGATGGATTGAAAAAAGAAATACATTCTTTCCGACAATCGGCGGGGAATGTATACGAGGTGGACTATGGGACAGGATGTTTGGTTGGAATTACTTCCGGGGCTGCTCCTGGCAGTGGGAATGATTGCGGTTTTTAAAGGCGGAAGCGGATGGTATCTTTTTCGCCGGAGTATCTATAAAGAGATTTATTCTAATTACCTGGAATATGCAATGAGGAAGAAAAGCCTGACAAAACTGTCGGAAAGCTATTACCTTGATTCGCGGTTCGGCAGGCACAGGATTTTTTATCAGCTTGCCGCTGCGAAAGGGGAAAAGACCCCGCAGGCTTACGTTATCATCTTGCTGACCAGCGGAATGTATGTATTGGATATTAAGAATCAGACCGGCCAAATTGAAGCGTCAGTCCGGGGGGATTTTAAATATCAGGCAGTTGAAAAAGAAAAGAAAGGCAAAAAAGCCAAAGTAGAAATCAAAATGATGCGTAATCCTATGGATGAGATACAATATTTCCAATCGCAGATTATTCGGAAACTAAATAAAAAAGAACTTACGATTCATCCGATCGTCGTGTTTCCTGATGCGAGTACATTGACATGGAAAGACGGGAAAATACCGGATTTGGTTGCGGTCATTCACAGAAAACAAGTGTATCAGACAATGAAAGAGATACATGAGAAGAAAGCAGATGTTTTCAGTGAATCAGAAATAGAGCATATGTATCTGGCGCTTGCCGGAGAGGTGCTTGAAGCTGAGAAAAATAAACGATTCGGCTTCAGAAAAAAAGAGGTGTAATCATGTTAAATGGAAAAGATGTATGGAATATGTGGTTTCAGAAGGAGATGGGTGACCTGACTGTCGGAGACCGGACCGTTTATACTTTTCCGAAGATGAAGAAAAGTTTTTACGAGATGCTGAAAGATACGGCAGAAAAATTTTCTGAAAAAACAGGCCTTTGCGATAACTGGGGGCGCTGTTACAGTTATCAGGAATTTCTTCACATGGTGGATTCCATGGCGGCATATCTGAAATATGTGCGTCATTTGGAAAAAGGGAGTCATGTGGGACTGCTTTTAAATAATGGAATTGAATTTGCAACATCCTTTTATGCATTATGTAAACTGGGGGCCGTAGCGGTGCCGTTTCCGACAAAATACCGGGAACCGGAAGTGCGCTCTTTGATTGAAAAAGCGGATCTGCAGGGAATTCTGGCGAGTGAGGATTACGGATGGGTTCGGTCTTACAGTGAAGCCGGAGTCTTCGTAGAGGTAACGGCAGATGAAGAGGAGGGATATGGTTTTGCAGAGGCAGTCGCAAAAGGAAATATCTCAGAGATGATGTGTGCGGAGCCGGGGTGTGGTGAATTGAATGATGAATTTATCCTGATGTTTACGTCAGGGACGACTTCTGCAAGTAAAGGCGTTATTTTAAAAAATTATAATGTCAATCATGCGGTGATGATTTATCAGAAATTGCTGGAACTTGGACCGGAGGATAAAACAATCATTCCCGTACCGATTTATCATATCACAGGTTTGGTGGCGCTGCTTGGGCTGTTTGTCTATATCGGCGGAACAATCTACCTGTATAAGCGGTACGATGCAAAGCGGATTCTTGAAGGTGTGAAGAGGGATGGAATAACATTTATGCACGGCTCACCGACCGTATTCGGACAGCTGTTGGATTACAGAGAGGAATTCCCTGAGCTTCCGGGTATCCGGACACTGGCATGCGGCAGCAGTTATATGCCGGTGGAAACGATGAAGAAGCTGCACCGCTGGATGCCGCTGATGAAATTTTGCAACGTTTATGGAATGACGGAAACTTCTTCACCGGGAACGGTATTTCCGTATGATGCTGCCACAAGTCTGTATCCTGGGTCAGAGGGGAAACCGGTCCCGGGGCTGATGCTGAAAATATTGGATGACGATGGCCGGGAAGTGCCGGACGGTACGGTTGGAGTCGTATATTTAAAAGGTGCAAATATTTGTGAATATTACTATCATCTGAAAACCCCGCTGATTACGGAAGACGGATGGCTCAATACCGGAGATATGGGATATATCAACGAGGACTCGTATGTTTTTATTGTAGACCGGAAAAAGGACATGATAAACCGGGGCGGAGAGAAAATCTGGTGTACAGATGTGGAAGATGAACTTGTTGCGGTCGAGGGGGTTAAAGATGCAGCAGTGGTAGGGATTCCGAGTAAAAAGTACGGAGAAGTGGCTGCGGCATTGATTGTTCTTGAGAGCGGCGTGCAGATGACAGCAGAGGAACTGAAGGCGGATTTGAAGAGTCGTTTGGCAAAGTTTAAGATACCGGAGCAGATTTTATTTGCAGATGCAGTTCCGAAGACACCGGGACTTAAGACAGATAAAAAAACAATCAAAACGATGTTTGCTGGTGCGGACAGAATTTCGTAAGAAGAGGGTTTGCGGCGAAATGAGATGAAAGAGAGAGGAAAGAAGTTATGCTGAAAGCAAATTTTGTGAGTGCGAAGGAAGCGGCTGCTAAGATAAAGGACGGCAATACTGTCTGTACGATTGCGATGACACTGGTAAGTGCCAGCGAATCTATTTTAAAGGAACTGGAAAAAAGCTATCTGGATACAGGACATCCGTCAAATCTGACGTTGCTTCACTCTTGTGGGCAGAGTGACCGCAAAGACGGAATTCAACATCTGGCACACGAAGGTATGGTAACCAAAATCATCGGTTCTCACTGGGGCTTGCAGCCGCGTTGGATGGACATGATTGCAAACAGCCAGGTTGAGGCGTACTGTCTGCCGCAGGGCCAGATTGCACAGCTATACCGGAGCATGGCATGTGGCCTGCCGGGAAAAATGTCAAAAGTCGGACTGGGAACATTTATTGATCCACGTGTGGAAGGCGGAAAGATGAATGAGCGGACAAAGCCGCTGAAAGATATTGTAGATATCATCGAATATGATGGTGAAGAGTACATGTTTTACAAACAGATACCGATTGATGTATGCGTAATCCGGGGTACGGTTTGTGATGAGATGGGAAATCTGACAACCACCGAAGAGGCTATGAAACTGGAAGTGCTTCCGGCGGTTCTGGCTGCCAAAAGGTACGGCGGAATCGTGATCGCACAGGTCAAACAGGTTGTACAGACAGGTACTATCAATCCGAAGGATGTGACGGTCCCGGGAGTATTTATTGATGATATTGTTGTCTGTGAGAACCCCCGGGAAGACCACCGGCAGACCTCTTCCTGGTATTTTGATCCGTCGTACTGCGGACAGGTACGGGTACCGCAGGGCAATATTCCTCCGGCGCCGTTTAATGAACGGAAATTCATTGCCCGAAGAGGAACGCAGGAATTATATGATGGTGCAGTCGTGAATCTTGGAACAGGAATTCCAAATGATATGGTCGGAAAAGTGTGCAATGAAGAAGGGGTTTCCGATGATATTATGATTACCGTAGAGTCAGGAATCTACGGAGGAGTCCAGGCCGGAGGGATTGATTTTGGGATCGGTCAGAACCTGTATGCAATGATCGGACATCATGAGCAGATGGATTATTACAACGGAGCCGGTGTCGATATTACATACATGGGGCTTGGAGAACTTGGAGAGGACGGCAGTGTCAATTCGACCAAGATGGGATCGAGATGTACAGGTGCAGGCGGCTTCATTGATATTACGCAGAATGCGAAGAAAGTAGTATTTCTCGGAACATTTACGGCGAGCGGAGCAAAATATCAGTTTGCTGACGGCAGGCTGACCATTTTACAGGAAGGAAAAATCCGCAAGATGGTAAAACAGGTTGCACAGTTGTCTTTCAACGGACCGATGGCCAGAGAAAAAGGCCAGGAAGTTACGATCGTAACAGAACGTGCAGTATTTTGTCTCTGTAAAGAGGGCGTGGAACTGATAGAAATCGCGCCGGGAATAGATTTACAGACACAGGTGCTGGATATGATGGATTTTCAGCCGCTTGTCAGCCCAAAGCTGAAGCTGATGGATGAGAGATTATTCATCCAGGATGGTCCGTTTGGACTAAGGTTAAAAGAAAAATCCTTGAAAATAAAGGGAAAACGAATTGACTAAATTGGGAGGTAATTGGGAATGAAAATTGCAGTAATTGGTGCAGGACTTATGGGAAGCGGTATCGCACAGACATGTGCGCAGGCCGGATATGAAGTGAAGAATATTGATGTGTTTAAACCAGCGATTGAAAAGGCAAAGGAGAACATAGAGAAAATATTTGTAAAGAAAATTGCCAAAGGAAAAATTACAGAAGCAGAGAAAGCCGAAGTACTTGAAAGACTGACATACAGCAGTAATATGGAGGATGTAAAAGGCGCAGATCTGATTATCGAAGCAGTTCCGGAGAAAATCGATCTGAAAAAATCCGTATTTGAGCAGCTGGATAAACTGGCTGATCCGGAGACTCTGATAGTGTCCAACACGTCAGGATTAAGTATTTCAGAAATCGCAGCAGCAACAAACAGACCAGACAAAGTAATGGGGGTACATTTTTTCTATCCGGCTCCGGTTATGAAATTGGTAGAGCTGATTCGCGGAATTGCAACTGCAGATGAGACTTACCATAAAGTAAAAGAATTTGCAATTGCGATTAAAAAGACAGTGGTAGATGCACCGGAATATCCGGGATTTATCGTAAACCGCGTACTTGTACCGATGCAGAATGAGGCAGCATTCATGGTAATGGAAGGCTGCAAACCGGAAGATGTCGATAACGCAATGAAACTGGGATGCAATTTCCCCATGGGACCATTGGAGCTGACAGACTTTGTAGGTGTGGATGTTATGCTTGCAACGATGACAGGACTGTACAACGGTTTCCATGACAGCAAGTACAGACCATGTCCATTGCTTGAGACTATGGTAAAAGCAGGACATCTTGGAAGAAAATCCGGACAGGGATTCTATAAATACGAATAAGATTTCAGAAATTTCAGAAAACGAAGGGCAAAGGGGTCAGACCCCTTTGCTGGGTGAGAGGAGAGACAGTGATGAAAGAAGTAGTAGTAGTCAGCGGCGTTAGACTTCCGGTTGGAAGTTATGGCGGCAGTTTAAAAGATATTTCAGCAATTGACATGGGTGCGATGGTAGTAAAAGAAGCAGTGGATCGTGCGGGGATTGATCCGGCGGTCGTAGATGAAGTAATCATAGGGCAGGTTGGGGAGGTTGCAGAGAATGGATTTGCTGCAAGAGCAATCAGTTTGAAAGCAGGAATGCCAAAAGAGACAACTGCATATTCTGTAAACCGTCAGTGTGGTTCCGGATTGCAGTCCATTGCAGAGGCTGTGATGGAAATCCAGACAGGTCAGGCAGAAGTGGTAGTGGCAGGTGGTTCTGAAAATATTTCTCAGCTTCCGTATTATGTAAAGGATGCCCGCTGGGGAGCAAGAATGGGACACAAAGTGTTTGAAGATGGTGTGATTGATATCCTGACATGGCCGCTTGACGGAAATCATAATGGTGTAACAGCAGAAAATGTTGCTGAAAAATATCACGTAACAAGAGAAGAACAGGATGCGTTTGCAGTACAGAGCCATCAGAGAGCCTGTGCGGCAATCAAAGCAGGAAAGTTCAAGGATGAGATTCTTCCGGTAGAGTTAAAAGACCGTAAAGGAAATGTAACAATATTTGATACAGACGAAGGACCGAGAGATGGGCAGAGTATGGAAAAACTTGCAAAGCTTCGGCCTTGCTTTGTAAAAGGCGGTACGGTAACAGCTGCAAACTCTTCCACCTTGAATGATGGTGCGGCGGCAGTTGTCGTTATGTCAAAAGAAAAAGCAGAAGAACTTGGAGTATCTCCGAAGTTAAAAATCGGAGGTTATGCAATTGCAGGGTTTGATGCAGAACTGATGGGATATTCACCGAAGTTCTCCAGTGAGAAGCTGGCGGAAAAATTAGGTCTGGATCTGAAATCCATCGATATGTTTGAAATTAATGAGGCATTTGCGAGCCAGGCATACGCAGTAAGCAGAGATCTCGGACTGGATCCTGAAAAAGTAAATATTTATGGCGGCGGTATCTCCATCGGCCACCCGATTGGCGCGACCGGTACAATGCTGACTGTAAAGGTGATGTATGAATTGATGCATACAGATAAGAAAGATGCGATGATCAGTATGTGTATTGGCGGAGGACAGGGAATTTCCATGTACTTTACAAAATGTGAATAAGAGATGATACCGCTAAAAGTTGTTTAGATTGAGTCCGAAAATGGGGCGCTGTCGGGAAATAGATAATCCGCACAGCGCCCCATACCCAATTCTAAAAAATTCTGATTTCCAAAATAATCTGATAAATATGTGAAATTAACACAATTATTGATTAATTTATAAAAAAAGAATAAAGTGTGTTGACAAAGATGAGCTTGTATGATATTATCTAACTAATCCAAGAGAGATAAATAAAAAAGAAAAAGATATCTCAAAGGAAATCATCTGAATGGACATAAATAAAAATGTTCCATTAGATTAAAATATCAGATGAAGGAGGAAAGGTCCAATGGACAATTCGACATCATTTATTAATCAATATGTTAGTGGTACGGCAAATGGAAGTTCCTGTGAAGAAGAGACCTTTACCGATATAAGATAAAGGAATCCAGTACAAAAGAAGAATGAAAAGGATTTAATCGGAGAGTTCTGAAGCTGGATTAAAATCAACGATTTACCATTTGCAGACGTATTGAATATAGATACCACATATAACAGAGTTCCTGACATGTGTAAAGAAACATTAACAGGATATCATTTCATAAAAAGTGTACATAGTTATAGAAGAAATAGCTTAATAGGATGCCGGAATATTGTTAACAATACTGCGGGAACCAAACAGCTATAGGATGAATAACCTAAGGTTATGCTTTAGAATTATGAATCGATACCAAGAGCGAAAGTGATTGGGTTCTAGTTGTATAATCGATTTGTATATTGAAGGACAGGAGGTTTAATAAGCCAGTCTTAGTGAACAGACTGAAGCATCAATAAACAAAGCGGTAAAGGTCTTACAGGAACGTAAATCAGGAGATTCCTCCGATTTATAAAATATATAGAATGAGAAAATTAAATAAGTCTTAAAATGCATCTTCAATGTTAATTGAGGATGCATTTTTTTGACATTGAGGAGGGCTTATGGTAAACTAAGGACAGAATTATCTGCACATGTGCGTATAAACGGGCGTATGCCGGATAAAAGATATAAATAATATTATATGAACGAGGTGAGTGCAGTGGATAAGTACGAATATAAGTTAAAGACAGAACAGATGCTTGAACTTATGGAAAGCGGTGCATATAATAAAGCCGCCGAGATTGCGGATACCATCGACTGGAAGAGAGTCAGAAACGCCACTATGCTGACGAATGTCAGTGACATATATGAGAGGAACGGGGACAATCAGAAGAGTTATGAGGTTCTGAATATTGCTTATCATCGTGCAGAAGGCAGCAGGAAGGTTATCTATCGTTTATGCGCTCTGGCACTTAAAACGGGAAATGTGGATGAAGCCATTGACTATTATGATGATTTTATGCAGGTTGCGCCGAAGGATCCCAACCAGCATATTTTGAGATACAAGATATTAAGAGCCAGAAGGGCTCCGGTTGAGCAGCAGATTGAGGCTCTCGAGGAGTTTAAGAAGGCAGAGTACATTGAAGAATGGGCGTATGAACTGGCCAGATTGTATCAGGAGGCCGGTATGACGGCAGAGTGTCTGGAGGAATGCGACGACCTGATTCTGTGGTTCAGCGAAGGGAAGTTTGTTTATAAGGCGATGGAACTCAAGATGCAGTATAAACAGCTGACACCTTCACAGCAGGAGAAGTATGACCATCGCTACGAAAAGATTGAATCAGAGACAGAAGAACTTCCTGACCTGACAGAATATCAGGCGAGGAAGGCAGCTCTGACGTCAGACGAGCTGGACGGTGATGAGGCGGATGACACGGACGCGCCGGCAGAAGTAGATGAGGGTGTGTATGAACCGGCAGATGACGATGAGGTTCCGGCTGAAGAGGATTCAACAGAGCGGGAGCCGAATCACGAGGAGATGCCGGAGACAGAAGAGGAGCCGGATGACCTTCCGGTAGATGAGACGGTGCAGAGACTGGAGCAAAAAGGAATTGGCAGCAGGATGAAGCTGGAGGATGCTCTGCAGAGTCTTTTGCGGCCTAAAAAGGAAGAACCTGAGCCAGAAGAGGAAGAGCTTGAAGAAGAAGATGTGCCTGAGCTTGAGGCGGCAATCGAGGAGATCGAATCAGTAATTGATCTGGAACTTGTAAATGAATATGCAGTGAAGCGTAAAAGAGAGATTCACTTTGACAAAGATTTGGAAGAATTGAAAGCGGAACCTCTGGAGGAAGAACTCTCCGATGATATAGAGGAAGATCCGTCTCAGGAAGAGACTGCGGCAATCGAAGCTGCGGATGAAGAACTGCAGGAAGCGGCAGAGGAAATTATCAGCGAGGTATTCTCTGAGGAAGCTCAGGGGGCGGCGGAAGCGGGACTCTTAGAAGAGACAGCAGAGACGGAAGGTATTGACGGCGATTTACTGGAAGAAGTTCTGGAATCGGCAGAAGCGGAGCTTTGGGATGAGGAGCCTTTGGAAGAGGATGTGGATTCTGCAGAAGAACCATGGGATGAAGAGGCGTTAGAGGATACAGAGGAAGAGCCGTTGGAGGAAGAACTGCTGGAAGATTCAGAAGAAGAACTGTTTGAAGAGGAACCAGTGGTAGAGCAGGCAGCGGAGCTGTCGGAGGACTCTTATGAGGAACTGCTTGAAGAAGAGCCAGTGGAAGAACACGCAGTAGAAGAGTTACAGGAAGAGCCAGTGGAAGCGCTGCCGGAAGAAGTGCCGGCATATGACTTAGCAGAAGAGATTACCGGGAACGAATTACTGGAAGATTCCGGGGAAGAACTGCTGGAGGAAGAGTCCAATTATGGTTTAGAAGAGGAATTTACCGAGGACGAATTACTGGAAGATTTCACGGGGGATCTGCCGGAAGAAGAGTCTGCGTATGGTTTAGAAGAGGAGTTTAACGAGGATGAAATAGGGGAAGATTCTACGGATGATCTGCCGGTCGAGGAACACCCGTATAGTATAGAAGAAGAATTCTCAGAGGAAGACATATTGGAGGATGCAGAGGAAGAATTCCCGGAGGACGAACCGTTCACAGAAAAAGAAGTTGAACTTCAGGAGGAGCCAGATGTAGAAGAATCTGAGAGAATAGAAGAAGCAGCAAAAGCAGATAATATTAAGCAGGAGAATAAAAAGCCGGTGAATGACGATCAGGTTGAAGGCCAGCTCAGCATCGAAGATATATTGATGGGTATGGGACATGATGAGCAGAAGGAACCGGCAGAAGAGGACAAGATGGAAGAAAAGAAGAAAAATGCGGAACCGATACTGCCGCCGGATATTCAGAGACTGATAGATGAGATTGAGGGGGTGCTGCCTGAGGAGCCTCAGCCGGTGAGAAGAACGGCGGGACGGGCTAACGAACCACGTGAGAATATGGGAGCAATTACGCAGCAGCTCCGTATCGACGATATTGCAGAGTTCCTGGATGCTTCAGACGATCTGGAGGAAGATATGGAAGGCTTTATTGACGATCTTCCAGAGGAAGTTGATGAGTTTGCTCCAAGGACAGAACAAGAGGCATATGAGGATGACTATGCCGGCGAGTATGAAGACTCTTATGAAGAAGAGTACGATGATGCAGAGGAATCCTATCAAGACGAAGAAGAGGAATTTACGGCAGAATATGAAGAAGCCGATGAACTCTATGATGATGAATATGACGACGGATATGACGGACAGGATGAATTTGAAGAGGAGTACGAAGAAGATTATTCTGAAGATGAGTTTGATGACGGTGAAACATATGAGGAAGACTACGAGGATGCCGGGACAGAATCATATGAAGAAGAGTATGATCAGGATTACTATGATGAGTATGAGGAGGAACTGGCAGAATACGATGCAGAGGAGCCTTCTGATGATATAGAAGATATAGCGGCTGGGCTGGAAGAAGAGTTCCGCCCGAATCCGGAGCATGCGGAGGGATTTGACGACAGGGAGATTCCAGACGATGATGACGGTATTGATATTATGTCTGCAACGACCCCGCTGAGCCGGAAAGAGACCGCTAAGATGATTGCTACAGGCAAGACTGCGCCGCTTCCGCTCAATGAGATATCCGATGCCCTTTCTATGTCAGACACGGGATTTGTCGTCCATGGAAGATATGATCTGGAGACACAGAGCGGGATCGGGACAAGGGCCGGACTTACCGAGGAGCAGAAAAAGTTATTCTCCTATTTTGTTCCGGTACGCGGCATGAGTGAGCAGCTTGTGGATGTACTTGAACAGGATCATAACTGTTCAAACCGCAATGGAACTTCCAAAACGGGCAACCTTCTCATTATTGGAAATAAAGGGAATGGAAAAACAGTTCTGGCTGTGGACGTTGTAAAAGCAATCCAGAAGCAAAGAAACATCAGACAGGGTAAGGTTGCAATCGTTACGGGCGATTCTTTGAATAAGAAGAAGATCAGTGATATTTTTGAAAAATTGTACGGCGGAGCTCTGATCATTGAGAAGGCTGGGAAGCTGAATGAAAAGACCGTGGCAAGGCTGAATAAGGCGATGGAAAGAGATACGGGAGAGATGATGGTGGTTCTGGAGGAACAGAGAAAGCCTCTGGACAGACTGCTTTCTTCTAACAGGGAGTTCCGCAGGAAGTTTACAAGCCGTCTGGAAGTGCCGATTTTCATTAACGATGAGCTTGTAACATTCGGCCAGACGTATGCCCAGGAGAACGGATACCGAATCGATGAGATGGGAATTCTTGCACTATACAGCAGGATTGATGCACTTCAGAGAGAGGATCATGCAGTTACAGTAGCTGAAGTTAAGGAAGTCATGGATGAGGCTATGGAGCATTCTCAGAAGGCATCTGCTAAGAAGCTGGTAAAACGAGTATTTGGCAAAAATACGGATGATGCTGACAGGATTATCTTGTCAGAAAAGGATTTTAATATATAATAGTGAAAAACAGACAGATTCTGCCGAGTCTGTCTGTTTTATTTCCGGACGGTAAATATTTTTGGAACATTCTGTATCAGAACTCTGTGACTTGCAGAGAAGGATTTCTCTTTCCTTTTCCGGTCATATCAAGTATAATTGAACATATAAAATACGAGCAGTGAGGTGGGCTTATGGGAAAGAATAAAACCGTACAAAAGAAAGTGAAGCCTTATGAAATTGGGGAATTAGACCAGTATCTGTTCGGCCAGGGGACACATTATGAGATCTATAAAAAGCTTGGTGCCCACAAGGTGACAGTGAGGGGAAAAGAAGGAGTTTACTTTGCGGTATGGGCGCCGAATGCAAGGCGTGTGTCTGTAGTGGGTGACTTCAACGAATGGGACTTTGAAGAGAATTATATGGAACGACAGGAACCCGAGGGAATCTATACCTGTTTTATTCCCGGGGTTCAGGACGGGGATTTATATAAGTTCTGTATAGAGACTATCCAGGGAAAACGGCTCTTCAAGGCAGATCCATTTGCCAATTATGCGGAGATGCGTCCGGGGACGGCTTCCAGAATTACAGACATTTCGCATTTGTCATGGACGGACGGCGAATGGATGGAAGCAAGGAAGGACTGGGACAGCAGGCAAAATCCACTGGCTATTTATGAGGTGCACCTGGGTTCCTGGATGAGACATCCGGGCAGGGAAGACGAAGGGTTTTACACCTATAGAGATTTTGCCAAAGCCATTGTGAAGTATGTGAAAGAGATGGGGTACACCCATGTAGAGCTTATGGGGATGGCAGAACATCCTTTTGACGGCTCTTGGGGATACCAGGTGACCGGATATTACGCGCCTACATGCAGGTATGGTACGCCGGAAGATTTTGCTTATATGATTAATTATCTGCACCGGAATAAGATCGGGGTTATCCTGGACTGGGTACCTGCACATTTCCCGAAGGATGCACATGGGCTGGCTGATTTTGACGGCACGCCTGTCTTTGAGTATGCGGATCCTAAAAAGGGAGAGCATCCGGACTGGGGCACTAAGATTTTCGATTATGGCAAACCGGAGGTTCAGAATTTCCTGATTGCCAATGCGCTGTTCTGGATCGAGCATTATCATGTGGACGGTTTGAGAGTAGACGCGGTGGCGTCTATGCTTTATCTGGATTACGGCAAGCAGGACGGACAGTGGGTAGCCAATAAGTACGGCGGCAATCAGAATCTGGAAGCAATCGCATTCTTCAAGCATTTGAATTCCGTTGTTCTGGGCAGGAACCAGGGTGCGATGATGATTGCAGAGGAATCGACCGCATGGCCGAAAGTGACAGGTTCTCCCGAGGATGACGGGCTGGGATTCAGCCTGAAGTGGAATATGGGCTGGATGCATGATTTTACAGAGTATATGAAGCTGGATCCGCTGTTTAGGAAGAATGCACACTATCAGATGTCATTTTCTATGGAGTATGCTTACAGTGAGAACTATATACTGGTGCTTTCGCATGATGAGGTGGTGCATTTAAAGTGCTCCATGCTGAATAAGATGCCGGGGGAAGGCTTTGATAAGTTTGCGAATCTGAAGGCAGCATATGCGTTTATGATCGGGCATCCGGGGAAAAAGCTGCTCTTTATGGGACAGGACTTTGCTCAGCTTAGGGAGTGGAGCGAAGAACGGGAACTGGATTGGTTTTTGCTTTCCGAGGAGCCGCATCAGCAGATACAGAGATTCTACCGCGACCTGCTTCATTTATATAGGAAGAACAAAGCGCTTTATGAGCTGGATGCGGATCCGGAAGGGTTCGAATGGATCAACAAGGATGATACGTTCCGTAGTATTTTCAGTTTTGTTAGGCATTCAAAGGACAATAAAAAGAATCTGTTGTTTGTATGCAATTTTACGCCGGTTGACAGGCCGGATTACCGGGTTGGCGTTCCGAGACGGAAACAGTATAAGCTTGTATTGAACGGTGATGATAAGGAGTACGGCGGAAGCGGTGAGGAGAGACCTTTGGTTTATAAGGCTGAGAAACAGGAATGTGACGGAAGGAAGTATTCTTTTGCATATCCGCTGCCGGGATATGGGGTAGCTGTATTTGAATTTTAAGTTAATTAATAATTTTGGTACCGTAAAATGGCTCACATTGTCATTGAGCGGTACCACTTTTATATATAACGGCCGACGCCTCATAGGAAGATCAGATAAAAAGAATTTTGAGGAGAATTGTGATGGGGAAAAGTCAAAAAGAATGCGTTGAGTTCCGGTTTTATGAAAAACCTGACCAGGAACCGGTTATTGCATTGACAGGAGAAAAATGGAATCGTGATTATGGGGAAGGAAATGAGGCGCTTCATTTTCATAATATGGCAGAAATTGGTTACTGTTATAATGGAAAGGGCCAGGTGGTGTTAGATAAAGAAAGTCTTGATTATCAAGGCGGGTCCTTTACCTTTATACCTCAGAATTATCCACATACAACGATCAGTGATGGCTGCAGCCAGTGGGAGTTTTTGTATTTTGATTCAGAAGAGCTTATTTTGGAGGCTTTTAGCGACAACATATATAAAGGGGAAAAGATTAGGACTAGTATAAATAAAAATGCATTTGTATTTTCTATAGATCAGGTACCGTATCTGGGCAACCTGGTATTAATGATTTTTGAACTTACCAGTCAAGGTGGGAATTACGCGAAGGATTCTATACGATGTGCATTAGTTAATATTGTCCTGCAGGTCCTGAGGATAAAAGAAATGGATGTGCAGTCGGTCGGATCAGTTAACAAAAGCAAGATTGTGTATGCTTTGGAGTATATTAATGATCATTATCAAGAGGATATCATGATCCATGAGCTGGCGGAATGCTGTCATTTAAGTGAGACACATTTCCGCAGGCTTTTTCAATCTGATATGAATATGACGCCTGTAGAATATATCAATCTCATACGTGTGCAGGCAGCCTGCGACCTGATGAAAAAGGAAGACTGCCATATGGAAAAAGTGGCTGTCCGGGTGGGGTATCAGACGATGTCTACTTTTAACAGAAACTTTAAACAAATTATAGGGATAAGCCCTTATCAGTGGAAGAAGCAGATAACATCAGGTTTAGGGGGGCGGAGAAAATATCAGGTTCATGCGAAAAAGGGATGGGAATTTTAAAAAATCAGGGTTTATATAGCTGGAATGTGGATAAATAAGCGGAGTCTTGCAATGTGAATGAGGAATCATCTGTGGTGCAAGGCTCCATTTTTTATATAATGGGACTGTCGGGAAATAGACACCCCCATTATATAAAACCTTCCGGGGGATGCACACGCTGCGATAAGGTATATAGCCGCAAAGCGGCATCGCGGCGGCGCTAAAGTGTGCAAGCCCCTCATGAGTGAGGGGGCGGGGAGTTGAGGTGGGCTTTCCCACTTTATTCAGAATTTTGCTGTTAATATAATGAAAATGGTCGAATTTGCTTTTTTTACGAGCATTAATGATAACAATAGGGAAAATGTGAATGGTATAATATATCCATAAACAAACAACGGACAAGTTAGAATTTATACAATATGTACATATTCTGACTGGTCTAAAGATATACCGGTATAATGGTTTAAATCCAAAAGAAATGGATCTAAATGAATCAAAAGCAGCACATTAATTTGTATGGAGGAAAGAAAATGAAGAAGAGAATTGTCGCACTTTTACTTACAGTTGCTATGGCCGGCGGACTTATTGCGTGTGGAGGCGGCGAAAAAGCAGACACGGCAAAGGAAGAAAAAACGAGTGAAGAAAGCAGTAAGGGAGACAGCCTGACCATATGGTGCTGGGATCCTGCATTCAGTATTGTAGCTTTGGAAGAAGCCGAGGCAATATATCAAAAGGAGAATCCGGACTTTGAACTTAACATTGTGGAGACTCCATGGGAGGATGTACAGACAAAACTGACGACGGCAGCTACATCAGGCGATTTAAGTACTCTGCCGGATATTCTGCTGATACAGGATAATGCGTTTCAGAAAAACACATTAAGCTATCCGGATGCTTTTGTAGATTTGACTGATTCTGGAATACAATTCAGTGAATTCAGCCCTGGTAAAGTGGGATTCTCAACTGTTGACGGAAAGAATTATGGGGTTCCGTTTGATAATGGGACATGTATCGGCTGCTACCGGACAGACTACCTGGAGCAGGCAGGGCTGACAATTGATGACTTTACAGATATTACATGGGATCAGTACATAGAAAACGGGAAAAAGGTTTTAGAGGCAACAGGAAAGCCGCTAATGACACAATATGGCGGAGAGCCTGACCTGATCTGTGAGATGCTGCAGTCAACTGGCGAGTCTATGTTCAAGGAAGACGGCAGTGCGAATCTTTCAGACAATGAGGTTTTGGAAAAATCATTGGAAATATACGCAGAACTTGTTGAAACAGGAGTTCTTCAGCTGGTAAATGACTGGAATGCTTACGTTGAAACCATTACTAAGGGGAATGTAGCAGGTACAATTAATGGCTGCTGGATCCTTGGAACGATTCAGAGTTCTGAAGACCAGGCCGGAAAATGGGCGATTACAAACATGCCGAAGATGGACGGCGTTGATAACGCAACTAATTATTCAAGTAACGGCGGATCCAGTTGGGCAGTTACCTCCAATTCCGAAAACCCGGAACTTGCAATTGATTTCTTAAATAAGACATTTGCGGGAAGCGTAGAATTTTATGAAAACATTCTGCCATCTACAGGCGCCCTGACAACGTATCTTCCGGCAGGCGACAGTGCAGTATATGCAGAACCGCAGGAGTTCTTTAACGGGGATGCAATTTATGAGAAGATAACAAAGTATGCAGGCGAGGTTCCAAGCAACATTACCGGTATGTATTACTTTGATGCAAGAGATGCAGTGGCAACAGCTCTGAGCAACGTGGTCAACGGAGCTGACATTCCTTCTGAATTAAAGACTGCACAAGATACAGTAGAATTTAGTATGGGTAAATAAAGAACCCTGATATGCTTAGAGATGGATCAGTTTGGGGTCAAACTGGTCCATTTTAAATTAAAGGAGGCAAAGGCGTGGATAACAAGAAAAGAAAGAAGAGGATGACTCTGAGCAGGCGGGGCAGCCTGACGGGCTGGGCATTTCTGGCTCCCGGGGCAATACTGATTTTGTTTATGAGTTTTATTCCGATTTTCAAAGCACTTCTTATATCGTTTCAGACAGGAGTAGGTGCGGGAACCAAGTTTAACGGAATAGGAAATTATGTCAGAATGTTCCAGGATAAAGTGTTTATGGAAACATTGACAAATACACTATTTTACCTAATACAAATACCTGTAATGATACTGTTTGCACTGATACTGGCTACAATACTTAACAAGCCCAATCTACGGTGCAAGGGATTTTTCAGGACATGCATATTCCTTCCCTGTGCGACTTCGCTTGTTTCCTATTCTCTCGTGTTTAAGTCATTGTTTGCAGCAGATGGCCTGATCAATTTAATCTTGTTAAATACGGGGGTTTTTTCTGCGCCTTATGATTTCCTGGGTCATCCGATGAGCGCGAAAATCATCATTATTGTTGCTATGGTGTGGCGGTGGACAGGCTATAATATGGTATTTTATTTATCCGGTCTTCAGAATATAGAGCAATCGGTTTATGAAGCAGCTAAGATCGACGGGGCGAATGCCTTCCAGCAATTTTGGAAAATTACCATTCCTCTGTTGAAGCCGACTCTTGTACTCACTGCCATCATGTCTGTAAACGGAGTACTGCAGCTCTTCGATGAATCTGTGAACCTGACAAACGGCGGACCTGGAAATGCGACATTATCCATGTCACATTACATATATAATGTTTCCTTTAAATATGTGCCGAACTTTGGCTATGCAGCAGCAATGTCCTTCTTGATTATGATAATGGTTGCTGTTATGGCATTTATTCAGATGAAAGTAGGTGATAAGCGTGATTAAGGCAAAAAGATCTGTACCATATATTGTTTTGATTATAGCTTCTGTAATCAGTGTGTTCCCGTTTTTATATATGGGGGTATCAGCTACGAACAAAAGTATTGATATTATTAATGGAAAATTATTTCCGGGGACCTACCTCATAGAAAATTTAAAAAATCTGCTGGCAAATCAGTCTGTGGGAACTGCATTGTGGAATTCATTTAGATATGCGGTTATCCTGACATTTATCAGCCTGCTGGTCTGCTCCCTGGCCGGCTATGGGTTCGAAATATATCATGACAAGGCGAAAGATATACTAATGGCTGTGATTCTAATGGCCATGATGGTGCCTTTTGTTGCAACTATGATACCTTTGTTCCAAATGTTTTCGAAGGCCAAACTGCTCAATACTGCATTAGGCTTTGTACTGCCTACAATATCCACGCCTCTGATGGTTATGTTTTTCAGGCAGAGTGCCCGGTCCTTTCCTTATGATATCATTGAGGCATCAAAAATCGATGGATTAAATGCACTTCAGATATTTTTCCGTATGTTTATGCCAACAATGCGTTCAACTTATGCGGCAGCGGCAACGATAATATTTATGAATGCCTGGAACAATTATTTATGGCCAAAGGTCATTATGCTTACAGAAGAAAGTATTACGATGCCGATGCTGGTGGCAAACCTTACAGCAGGATATGTAACAGATTATGGCATGCTCATGCTGGCGGTTTCGATCTGTACGCTGCCTACCGTAATCGTATTCTTTGCTCTGCAGAAGAGCTTTGCCGAGGGGATTACAGGCGCTGTAAAATAAATACTTTTAAGTATACGATAAATGAACGAAATACGGATAAAAGAAACTGGAAGGCTATAAAAATAAATTGTAAGGAGAATTTAAATGACAAACAGAGAAAATTTCATATCTTTGATTAGGAGAAAAGGATATGAGCATGTACCCGTTGAGTTTGTGCTTTGTCCCTCTTTGCAGGAACAAATAAAAGAGCGGTTCGGAACAGACGATTATGAAGAGTACTTTGGATTTCCATGGAAGAAAATAGAAGATATCCGATTAATTGATCATGATACTGAGATATACCGTCCGTTTTTTAATCCGCCTTTGGCTGAAAAGGGGGAAATAGACAAGTGGGGAGTCGGACACGAATCCTCCCCCAACAGTATGCATATGACATATATGCGGCATCCGCTGGAGAATGCAGAGAGTCTGGAGGATCTGCAGGCTTACCCGTTCCCCGATTTTGCCAATGGATATAAGGAACATCAGAAGGAACAGGTGGAGGATGCGAAAAAACGTGATCTGATAGCGCTGGGTGATATGCAGATTACACTTTGGGAGATCTCCTGGTATCTGAGAAGTATGGAAGAACTCTTCTGCGACATGATGGAAGGCAGTGATATGGCAGAGTTTATGTTTGACAAAGCTCTGGAAATGGCGAAAGTCCGTGCGGAATCCTATGTAAAAGCGGGGGTGGATGCACTCTTCTTCGGGGATGATATTGGTATGCAGCATACAATTATGATGAGTGAAGATCTGTATTGTGAATGGATAAAGCCAAGGCTGAAGGCGCTGATCGATCATGTAAAAGCAATCAACCCTGAGGTTATTATTTTCTATCATTCCTGCGGATTCATAGAACCGCTGATACCACATTTGATTGATGCAGGCGTTGATGTGCTGAATCCAATTCAGAGTGAGTGCATGGATTTTGAAGAAATTTACCAGAAATATGGAGACCGGATTTCATTCCATGGAACGATAGGCACACAGACGGTTATGCCCTTTGGGACACCGGAGGAAGTAAAGGCGGAGGTGTGGAAAAACCTGGATATTGCAGGTGAAAAGGGCGGCCTTATGGTGGCGCCGACACATATGCTGGAGCCGGAAGTGCCAATGGAGAATATTCTTGCTTATGTGGAGGCATGCAGGGAGTATAAGACGAGAGGATAGAGTCTGGGTGAGAGTTTATGTGCCAGCGGTTATAGAAAACTGCTGGTACGGATAATGGAGGAGAGAGATGAAAGGAATACCAAAAAGAATCATTTCCCTTGGTATGGCATTTTGTATGGCTTCATTACTGGCCGTATCAGGAGATTATGAAGTTGTTAAGGCAGAAGAACCAGCGCAGTTTAATATGTCACAAAGCGGTACAACAGGTGAAGAAGACTGGTCTAAACTGCGGATTGATATGGGAGGGCCTGAGACCAACGCAAATTCCGGATATATGGGTACCCCTCTTGCAAACGGGCTGTTTTCGGTCAGGCAGAACGGAGGAGTACAGGAGGTTGTGTTTCCTCTGAACCACTCAACATTCTGGTCAGGCGATCCGGAATACAGAGACTACTTATATGAAGGGAATGAGGGATACGAGAATTCCCCGGAGACACGTTCAGCAGCTTATAATAAGCTGGTAGATACCCTGAAACAGGCTTATTCAGAAGGGATAAGCAAAGAAGAAAGAGACACTTTAATGGAGTCTATCTCAGGTACGACACAGGATATGTGGCTGGCAGACCTGCACAGTGCATTTATTTCTGCAGGACGTATGAAAATGGCATTTCCGGAGTTGACGGGTACAACGGATTACAGCCGTATTCTGGATCTGGACACGGCAACGTCTGAAATTGGATTTAAAAAGGACGGCGTTGCTTATCTGCGAGAAACTTTCATGAGCAATCCGGACAATGTCATGGTGACCCGGATTACGAATGAGGCGGATTCACCTATGGGAATGGAGCTTTCGCTTCAACTGCATGATTATGCAGTAGGAAAAAGTGAGTATAATAAAGTTACCGTAGATACGGAAAAAAATGAAGTCGTAATGACGCAGCGTGCACCGTATGACTTTGGAGCAGACCGCTGGGACGAAAACAGGGGAACACTGTTAGAGGCAAGAGCAAAGATTGTTTTGCCGGATGGCGGAGATATTCAGGCAGATGGCACGACATTGAAGGTATCAGGCGCAAAAGAAACTCTTGTACTCTATACGTGTGAAACCAGTTTTAAGGATGCGTTTACTGATCCGTCAAACAGCGGTGTAGACTACAGCGGCAAGGTAAGGACAACGATGGATAATGCATCAGAGAAATCTTATGAGGAATTGAGAGAGAGACATCTGGAAGAGTATCGCTCCCTGTTCAGAAGATTTTGGATTGATATGGATGGCAGTAATATTACTGCAGGAAATGGTTCACAGATCAGCCCGTATGAGTATGCCCGCAACTATCAGTATGGAAGGTACATCAGTATTTCCTGTGAAAGGGCTAATTCAGTAATGCCTCACGGCCTGCTGGGTATGTGGTCAACATCCTGGAAGGGCCCGAATGAAGGCGCCTATTTCCTGAATGAAAATATGGAGAAGATGCAGGCAATCAAGGGAGCGGGAAATCTGTCGGATTCCTCTGACAGCCAGTATAACTACATAACAAGCTGGACTAATGAACAGACCGGGCAGCGGACGGCGCAGGATATATACGGTGCAGAGGATGGCGCATGGATGATGTCCCATTTTACCGGAATCTGGGCAAAATCCGGAATGTGGGGCGGTACGGTTGAGTATGGTTCATGGCTCGCAGGCGGCATCTGGGCGCTGGACTCACTGTATGATAAATATGACTTTACAGAAGATATTGAACTTTTGAAAGAGTATTATCCTTTGCTGGAAGGTGCAGCTAAATTTGCCCTGAGTACTCTGATTGATGTTGATGGAGTTAACGGAGAGCTGAAAGGCTACAAGGTTGTGGCGCCGTCAGGTTCGCCCGAGCACTGGTACTGGGTTGACAATACAAAGAGTGCATTTGATGTGGCATCGGTGAGCGATACACTTCTCTACTACAATCTCTTTAACATGATGGAAAACGGAGCTAAGGATTTAAAGCATGCGGGAATCTCCTATGATGAAGCCTTGTTAGAGCGGGTTCTTGAGGCAAGAAGCCAGATGATGCCGCTGGAAATGTTTATTGATGAGGAGACCGGAAGGCTGAAAGAATGGTATAATGAGTATTCGATCGGGGACGCATACCACAGACATGCCTCTCATCTGCTTGGCCTGTTCCTTGGACATATCAATATTAATGAAGCAGATACTCCGGAGCTTTACTATGCACAGCAGGCAGAGACTGAGCGCTGGATTACTGCAAACGGCGGTACGCACCCTGACAGATCTCTGATGGCAATGCGGGCAGGCTTTGAAGATTTTGCTTTTGCCAATATGACATGTGGAGTTGTAGGAACGGGATATGGACATGCTGCTGTTATGCAGTGGATGCCGGTCGCAAGTTCTATTGCTGAATCTGTGGTAGACAGCAGATTTGACCAGATCAATCTTATGGAGAACCTGCCGTCAGCATGGAGCAGCGGTACAGTAAAGGGAATTCGTGCAAGAGGGGGGTATCAGTTAAGCCTGACCTGGGAAAACGGAGAGCTTATCAATTGTGTAATTGATTCGCCGACAGGGGAAACACCACGAGTTCTGTATAAAGGCGAACCGGTTGTGTTGTCTGAGGATACCCGTTTTACAGTAAACCGTGCGGGTACGACTCTTGACGAACTGATTTATGAGGCAGAGGAAAAACTGGAAGGTAAGTATACCGAAGAAAGTAAGGATGCTCTTCGGGCAGCGCTGGAAAGCAATGATTATGATGCGATCTCTGCGGCATTACTGGCGATGGTGCCCTTTAACTTTGTTATCACTGAAGTTACAATTGAAACAGAAGACGATCTGAAGGTACTGACAGAAAAAGGCCAGATGCTTCAGCTCACGGCAAAAAGTGAAAAAGAAAATGCGGAGTATAAATGGAGCATCAAAGAAGTAGGCGGAGGAAGCGCCGAAAAAATAGCATCGGTTGATGAAAATGGTGTTGTCACCGCGATCGGAGGCGGAAAGGTTCTGGTGACAGCAGCCATAGAAGGAGAGTCCAGGTCAACCGCATCTGTAGAACTGCTGGTAGAGGCCGGTGCAGATGTGATAAAAGAAAGCATTGATGACAGGGATGCCAGACTGCAATATTCTGGCGGCTGGTCTCCATGGGACGAAGCAAAGCATTTTAACGGAACAATAACCTGGACGCGTAATGCAGGGGAAACGGTAGCACTGGACTTCACAGGAACAGGATTTGATATTATCGGCAGTTGTGGCGATCATATCGGTAATTATAAATTGATTTTGGATGGTGAGGTTATTGCTGAAAGTGTCGGCCCAGATGGGAAGCAAGGATACGGTCTTGTTACATATTCTGCTTCTGGCCTGGAAGACGGCGAGCATAGCCTGATCATTGAAACTCTTGGAAAGCAGTTTGATGCCGATGGTTTTAATATATATGAAAATGTTCCGGCAGTAACAGACCGTAAAGTTCTGATTGAAGAATATAATAAGGCTTTGGAAATTACTGATGAGAATCAGTTTACGCCGGAAAGCTGGGCAGCCTTAAAAGACGCCATGGGAGCAGCCCTGGCAGTTATTAATAATTTTGACGCCGCGCAGGCAGATATTGATCTGGAAAAGGAAGCGTTGAAGTCTGCAAGAGAAGGACTTGAGGATCGGAAGCCGAAGTTCACAGTTAGCGTTATACGCGGAACCGGAGCGGGTGAATATGAAGTAGGCCAGGAAGTAACGGTAACAGCAGATCCGGCAGAAGAAGGGAAACAATTTAAGAACTGGTCGGTAGAAGGCGTTGAAATACCCGATAATACACAGAGCAGCATTACATTTACAATGCCCGCTAATGATGCAGCTTTTACTGCAAATTATAAGTTGATTCCGGAATTATCTGATGAAGCAGGTATCACTGAGGTTCAGGTGAACGGCACCAAAGGGGTTATTGCAGAGAATGTAATCAATGTGGTACTGCCAGTTGGTGCCAGCCTTACAGAAGACCCGGGCGATATTGTGATTACACTGAAACATGAAAAGGCCAAAGTAGAGGATCTTAAGACAGCAGATCAGGGTGCAACATGGAGCTTTTCCGTAATTGCAGAGGATGGCGTTACTGTTAAAGATTACATAATAAACGTCAGCATAGCAGAGGATATAAAGGGGCAGAACGAGATGGACGTTGCAGCGGCAAAAGAATTTGCCTTACAGAACGACTGGACCATTTCTATGGATACAGCAAACACGCAGGATCTTGTAGAAGCTTATGTTCTGGCTCAATTGGATGCTATTATACCAGATGACGTAGAAACCGTACTGGAGATGGGGGAAGTAATTCCGGCAAGCGAAGGAACTATGGAAGATCCGGAAGGTACTGACGGAACCTACAGCTTTACTGTTACCATTTCAAAAGGTGAAGATGCAGATAAGGCAGAAGATTATGTGGAAATAAAAGATGCTAAGATAGAAGCCTCTATTTATACTGCCAGCCCAAAGGTAACGGTAACTGTAGAAGGCGAAGAGACCATAACTGCAGGTGATAAGGTGATTCTTACGGCAGCTGCAGAAAATATTACTGACCCGGGTTATAAATGGTATAAGAATACTGTAAGTTCAACAAACGGTGCAGCGTTAATTGGTGAGAATGACAGCCGGCTGGAAGTGACTGCAGAGATTGGGACAACCTATTATTACTGTGAAGTAAACGGAACGGTAAGTAATATTGTCCGGATTAATGCAGAAGAAAAAGTATACGGGATTGTAAGCGGTGAGACAGATAAATCATGGCAGACAGGAGATAAAGACGGACTGACGGTTAAGGTAGATGCTCCTTTCGATAAGTATACCGGCACTGAAGTAGACGGAAAACCTGTAGAAGAAAAGTATCTGACCGTGGATCATAAAGGTTCAACTGTAACTTTAAAGCCTGAATTTATGAACGGCTTGGAACCCGGAAAGCATACGGTGGCAATTCTGTTTGAAGATGGAAGGGCGGATAGTGAATTTGCCGTATCAAAGGCCGGAGATACGGACAATCCGGGCGGTACATCCAAACCAGGAGACACACCTAAACCAGGGGATCCATCCAAACCGGGGAACAACTCTAAGCCAGGAAGTACCTCAAAACCAGGTGCAGCCTCTTCTGACAAAGTGACACCGAAAACAGGTGACCAGACCAATGTTATTTGGGGATTTGCCGTATGCGGAGTTTGTGTAATTGCTATTCTGGCAGTGCTTATAATGAAGCGCAGGAGAAGCGGAAAATAGAATACGCAGGGGACTTACTAACACATGTTCCGCAGGCGCATTAAAAAGAAGCACCGGAGGAATGCCTAATTAGATAAAGTTTATATGCAGTTACAAAAAAGGAGCGCTGACAACAGTCAGGCTCCTTTTTTCTGTTTCATCCGCTTGATAACCTTCAGCCGGGTGAAATCCTCACGCTCCTTCTCTTCCAGTGCATTCGTAATACTATATACAAGCTTAGAATACATAGGAATCGTGATATTCTGCAGCGCATTTGCCCGTTTCTGAGTCTTCTTAATATTAGCCGCAAGGCGGTAGGCCGCATTTTCTACCATAGAAAGCTTTACGGTCAGATCTTTAACCTTGCGGAAGGCCTCGGTAGCCAGGTCGATGGATTCTTTGGTTGTACTGAAAGAATACGTAGGAGCATTATTTCCAGGTACATATTTTACATGGGGGATCTCAGTTCCCATAATACTGCGGGTTTGTATTGTGATGGAGTTCTCAATAGGCACAGTATAGGCAAGCTGCGATACCATGCTGATCCCATGCTCAATATTGGCTCTCTGCAGACACTGGTATGCATAAGTGAACGTGGTGTCGATCTCATCTTGTATACCTCGGGCCTCATCAATCAGATTCATCAGTTCACGGATAAGGATATTCCTTTTTTTATCCATCAGGTCATATCCCTGTCTTGCAAGAGCCAGAGAATTCTTTGCCAGCATGAGATTTCCTTTGGTGGGGAAGGTACGTGGATCCATGCAGTTCCTCCTTTTAACACTTGATTAGTCAGAATATTCTGAATATGGAGCTCATTGGGGTCAGACCCCTAATAGTATTTGTCGAGAATCTTCGTGTCGATACGGTCCAGTTCTTCTCTTGGCAGCAGTCTGAGCAATTCCCAGCCAAGGTTGAGTGTCTCTTCCATGCTGCGGTTCTCGTTCGGTCCCTGACCGATGTACCGCTCTTCAAATGCTTTTCCGAACTCCAGATACTTTTTATCGGTCGGCGACAGCTCATCCTCGCCGATGACGGAAGCCAGGTTTCTGGCGTCTCCTACTTTGGCGTAGGCGGAGAAGAGCTGGTTCGCCAGATCCTGGTGGTCTTCTCTGGTGTAGCCCTCGCCGATGCCGTCTTTCATCAGACGGGACAGGGAGGGCAGGATGTTGATGGGCGGATAGATGGACTGGCCGTGCAGCTCTCTCTCCAGTACGATCTGGCCTTCCGTGATATATCCTGTCAGGTCGGGGATGGGATGAGTGATGTCATCATTTGGCATGGTCAGAATCGGGAGCTGGGTTACGGAGCCGTTTACGCCCTGTACGATGCCGGCGCGCTCGTAGATGGTGGCAAGTTCGCTGTAGAGGTATCCGGGGAACCCTTTACGGCTGGGGATCTCCCCTTTGGAGGAGGAGACTTCACGCATGGCCTCGGCAAAGGAGGTCATATCGGTCAGGATGACCAGGATATGCATGTTCTGCTCGAACGCCAGGTATTCGGCGGCGGTGAGCGCAACTTTTGGCGTGATCAGACGCTCCACAACCGGATCGTTTGCGAGGTTCAGAAACATGGCTACGTGGTCAGCAACGCCGCTTTCTTCAAAGGTACGGCGGAAGAAGTCGGCTACGTCGTGTTTGACGCCCATGGCGGCAAATACGATGGCAAATTGTTCATCGGTATCATCCCCCAGAGAAGCCTGTTTTACAATCTGGGCCGCCAGCTGGTCGTGGGGGAGCCCGTTTCCCGAGAAGATCGGGAGCTTCTGTCCGCGGATCAGTGTGGTCAGGCCGTCAATTGCGGAGATTCCGGTGTGGATATAGTTTCTCGGGTATTCCCGCATGACCGGATTCAGTGGGAGGCCGTTTACATCCCGCTTTAATGTGGATACAATGGGCCCCAGGTCATCTACGGGCTGCCCGATACCGTTGAAGGTGCGTCCCAGCATATCCGGGGACAGGGCAATTTCCATGGGGTGCCCGGTAAGGCGGGTATGTGTATTCTTGAGGGACATATTTTCGGAACCCTCGAAAACCTGAATGACTGCCATGTCCTCATATATCTCCACAATACGTCCGATTTTGCGTTCTGAGCCGTCTACAACAAATTCTACAATTTCATCAAAAAAGGCGTCCTGAACGCCCTCCAGTGCTATCAGAGGGCCATTGATACTGCTGAGTCCCAAATATTCTATTGACATGAGATTATTCCCCCTTTTAAGCATTTTTCTCCAGCACACGCTGATAGAAAGCATCGATATCACGTCTGTACTGTGCGAACATTTCCAGCTGGTCGTTAGGTACATCATATTTAATTGCAATGATTTTATCGAAAATATTCTCTGACTTCAATACAGACATTGGATGCCCCATGGTTACGAGCGAACGGGATTGTTTATAAAGATATAAAATAATGTCCATCATCAAGAATTGTTTCTCCATGGATACGCAGGTATCATCCTTGTGAAATGCATTCTGCTGCAGAAAACCAAGCCGGATCACGCGGGCGATTTCCAGAACCAGTTTCTGGTCATCGGGCAGCACATCGCTTCCGATCAGTTTGACAATCTCCAGAAGGCTGCTCTCCTGGTTCAGGAGAGCCATCAGGCGGTTACGGTAGTCTACAAACTTTGGAGAGACATGATCCTGATACCAGGGAGCCAGATCCCCGAGATATTCGCTGTAGCTGGTCAGCCAGTGGATAGCCGGAAAATGTCGTGCATAGGCCAGGCTCTTATCCAGACCCCAGAAACAGCGGACAAACCTTTTGGTATTCTGTGTGACCGGCTCGGAGAAATCACCGCCCTGTGGGGAGACCGCACCGATGATGGTTACAGACCCGTCGGTTCCATTTAAATTGTGCATCATGCCCGCCCGCTCATAGAAGGCGGAAAGCCTGGATGCAAGATACGCAGGGAATCCTTCCTCTGCAGGCATCTCTTCCAGACGGCCGGAGAGCTCTCTGAGAGCCTCTGCCCAGCGGGAGGTGGAGTCTGCCATGATTGCCACATCGTAGCCCATATCCCGGTAATATTCCGCCAGTGTCAGCCCGGTATATATACTGGCCTCACGGGCAGCAACAGGCATGTTGGAGGTATTTGCAATCAGCGTGGTTCTGTCCATCAGCGGATTGCCGGTCCTGGGGTCGGTCAGTTCCCCGAATTCTTCCAGGACCTGGGTCATCTCGTTGCCGCGCTCCCCGCAGCCGATGTAGATGATAATATCTGCGTCGGACCATTTTGCAATCTGATGCTGCGTCATCGTCTTGCCTGTACCGAAACCGCCGGGAACGGCAGCGGTGCCGCCCTTGGCGATCGGAAACATGGTATCGATAATACGCTGGCCCGTGATCAGGGGCGTGGATGCAGGAAATCGGTGATGGGTGGGACGGGCCGTGCGGATCGGCCAGTGCTGTGTCATGGTCAGTTTCCTGAGTGTTCCATCGGATAGCTCCAGAGTCACCAGGGGTTCATCGATCGTGTACTCGCCGTCTTCTGCGGTATCGGTTACGGTTCCTTCCATATTGGGGGGAACCATGCATTTATGCAAGATGGCATGGGTTTCCGGGACCTCCGCTATAATATCTCCGGCATGGAGGTAATCCCCCTTAGAGACGACGATGCGGGCCGGCCATTTTTTGCTGCGGTCCAGCGAATCCACGCTCACACCGCGGGTGATAAATGCGCCGCTGTTCTCAGCAATCTTCTCCAGGGGGCGCTCAATTCCGTCGAATATATTGTTTAATATCCCGGGAGCCAGAGTGACGGAAACCGCACTGCCGCTTGCGATCACCTCTTCCCCCGGGCAGAGTCCAGATGTCTCCTCATAGACCTGCACGGTGGTCAGGTCCTTGTCCAGAGAGATGACCTCTCCGACCAGCTTTTCCCTGCCCACGTATACCATTTCCGACATGCGGAAACCGGTATTGCCTTTCAGATAAATGACGGGTCCGTTAATTCCATATATAGTTCCAGTGTTAAGCAATGCCGTCACCTCCTAAAAAGACAAACTTATCATACTCATTCCGAAGAGCCGTCTTAAATGAATTGTCGATCAGAATATTACGGCCTCTGATGACTGCCCGTATTCCGCCCATAAAATCCTCCGCACTTACCGTAAGCCGGGTGCCCAGAGCATCCTCCAGATCGGAGCGCCGGGCCTCGTCGGAAGGGTTGATATAGATAACCATAGCTTCCCCTGCGGCAAAATGAACGGCATTGCGGATACATTGGATCAGGTAATCTTCGTAAGCTTCTGTCTTCATATAATCGTGAACTAAAGCAACTGTCTCAGCAAAGATCTTATCTTTCAGATCCTGCTGGACCTTTCCCAGCATGCGCTTTAGTTCCAGCTGTGATCTGGCCATGGCCTGGTTCAGCTGCTGTCTGGCATTGACGGTTTCAGCCTTGATGCGGGTCTCGGACTGGCCAAGCGCCTCTTTTTTATGATCTTCAAATACCTGCTCCAGCGCTTCACGGTAGGAATCTATGATAGCGTTTCCCTCAGCCCTTGCTTCTTTCATAGAGGCGGACCGCAGGTGTGCGATTTTTTCTTCCAAAGTCAAGAGGGGTACCTCCTTCTATAATTCATATCTCTGCTTGTTTTAAGTTGATCTACAGTTTCAGCCCAATGGCCTCGGTAATATAGGATGTAATAAAGTCTTTTTTACGGCCGGTTCCGTGCCTGTCAGGAATTTCAATCAGCAGGGGCATCTTCCTTTCCAGACGGAATTCATCGATCATGTCCGGAAACTCTCTTCCAAACTTTTCCGTCAGCAGAACGATCCCCACTGTCTCATCCTTAAGGACCTTCTGCAAGGCCTCCTGGAGTTCCCCGCGCTCGTGGACGACTACTCCGTCCACGCCTGCAAGGCGCATTCCTGTATAGGTATCGACATTATCACTGATTAGAAACATCTTCATATCAAAGTTTACCGAGGATCATGAAGGAGATGATTAATCCGTAAAGACATACACCTTCTGCAAGACCTACGAAAATAAGGGACTTACCAAGCACGCTGGAGTCTTCGCTGATTGCACCGAGGGCTGCACTTGCAGCGCTTGCTACGGCAATACCTCCGCCGATACAGGATAAACCGGTAACCAGAGCGGCTGCGAGATAGCCAAGTCCTGTCGCCGTAGAAGCCGCAGCGGCAGTTGTCTCAGCCGCATTCACTTCTCCGCCAAGCATCATGATGGATGCGATGGCAAACGCACCAAAGAAAAAGAATGCATTTACGCCAATCGTCCTTTTAAAACGCTTTTTGTTCTTCTGTCCGATTAAGTAATAGCCAAATGGGATGATGATACTTAAAATTAAAGCTGCGATAAAAACGATTTTTGTTGCTAATGTCATAGTGATAGTCCTCCCTACTTCTTTTTGGTTTTATTTGATTTATTCGTATAAGGATCAAAAGCTCTTCCGCTTCCCTTGTAAAAACGGCTGAACATCTCGTAGTATTCCAAACGCAGTACCTGAATCCCGACAATGAGTCCCTCAAAGCCGCATACAAACAAGTTGCCCAGAACGATGACCACCCAGTTGGGCGATCCGTTTTCTGCTCCTGCCAGGATCAGGACAACCTCCATAATCGCGGCATGGCTGACGGCGAAGGCGCCGATGCGGACAAAGGAGAGCGTATTGGAAAAGTAGCTGAGAAGGGTCTCGAACAATTCAAAAAATCCCTGAATCAGAAACATTCCTGCACTTTCTTCCATTGCATCCGCCCGCTTCTGGATTTTTCTTGTAATAGGCTCCTTAAATAAAATCAACAGCAGCGGAATACCGAACATGACAGCCATAAAAATGGCGCCCGGAGTCTTATGCCCTGTCATAAACAGGACGATCGTGATTACAACGGAAAGATAAAATACAAATCCGGCAAGGCCGTTCGCGTCAAACCAGATATTTTCCAGGTCATGGGACCGTATGGCATTGACAATATGCAGGATCATGGCCGCCAGTATGATCCCCATGCCGAAGGCCACCGAAACAATAAAAACGGTATTCAGTTTACCGATAAACGGAAGCGTTGTCATATGGTCAATCGGCCGCAGCCATAATGGCTGGATGATGTCTTCAAATCCGAAGATACTGCCGAACATGAATCCAAAAATAGTAGAGAAGATGCCGGCCGTTGCGATAATACCGGCTAAAGGCGCCTTTCTAAAGTGATAAATCAAACTGCCTCCAATGAAAAGCAGAAGTCCTTGTCCCACATCGCCGAACATGATGCCAAATATGAGAGAATAGGTCAGGCCGACGATAATGGTGGGGTCCATCTCATTATGGGAAGGAAGTCCGTACATCCGGATAAACATCTCAAAAGGCTTGAATATTTTGGGATTTTTCAGCTTGGTGGGCGGCTCTCCGAAATAAGTGCTGTGGTCGTCCTCCACAACAACAAAAATCTTGTCGTCGTATCTGGTTTCTTCCAGGAACATCTCCACATCGTCGTCGGCCATCCAGCCGCACAGGATATAATAATCTTGTTTATGATCTTCCATGCGGGCAGCCATTTTCCGTACATCGAAGTTATTGGCCAGCTCTTCCAGCCGGTTCTTGGCTGCGATCAGCTGAGGAGCGCGTGCGGAAAGCATCTCTCCTGTTTTCCTGTCCAGTGCTTCAATCTCCTGCCCGGAGTCGTAGATTTCCCGTACCAGCATGCGGTATTCGTCCATGGGGGTTCCCTGCAAATCCCCGGGCAGTTCCATCTTCTCAAAATGCAGAGAGCGGAAAACCGCGTCAACTTTCTGGGCTTCTCCGGGTGATACAAAGTAGGCGCCATACACATGGCTTTCATCCCGTTCTCCCTCGACAAAGATTGCGTCCAGGTCATCCAGCAGGTACTTTTCCATCTTGTGATAGTACTCTGCGGGAATCCGGCCGAAACGGTAGGCGATATATTTATAATGCAGTATTTCATCCAGTTCGCAGTCCAGCGGTTTAAATGGAGCAACGATTTGTTGCCTTTTGCGGAGTTCCTCAATCCTGCTTTTCAGATTCTCCTTCTTATCCTGCATTTCCATATAGTCACTGTTTGCCATGCGTACAACTTTGAACATCTCTTGCAGGCTGAGAGACTCATCTGGTTCGACCTCGTCCGCATTCTGAAGATATCCGGTAAATTGTATGGCCTTGTTCAGGGCATCCCGGTAAGGGTTGATCTCTACAAAAGGCTTTAGATTATCGACTGTTTTAAGCTCTGAAAGTGCGGATTCCAGCTGAATCTCATATCTGGACAGATAGAGGTCGGTTATACGGTCAATATCATCTCTTGGACCGGAAATATTGACAAATTTCATTTTCACTATCATTGAGTTCTACCTCCAACGTACGCTAACGTTTCGCCGGGGGAAAGGCCGTAACGGATACATTCCAGGGCGGTTGTCAGCTTTTTAAGCTCTTCTTCTTTCAGGAATAAATACGTATTAACAGTGGCAATAGAATAAGGGTTGCGCCTTCTGTCCACAGTATACAGGTGATAAAGGCAGTCAGAATACATCTGTTCGATCGTCAGATTCTGCTCAAAATCATAATGCCGTGTATACGAAGTCCTGCGGACTGCCGCATAAAACTCTTCTATATTAGAGGCTTCAGCAAGTTCCTTGATAAGCTCTGTGGAGATTTTGTAGTGGATCGGGATTAAAAGGGAATATATATCGGCAGCCGTCATCTCATAATATTTTTTAGCCCTGTAGATCCACTGCAGATTTAGAAGGTCTATTTTCGAACCGCAGTCCCTGGTGAAGATTTCAAGTTCTTTTTTCTTCAGCACTCTTTTTCTGTCCTTCCATAATGTCGTAAAATAATATAAGTCGAGGGCCAGGTCGTAGTCAAATAAGGTGACGGACTGCGAGTCACGCAGTTTATGAAGGGGCTCATAATATTCCGTACCCTTTAAATTCTCTACGAGTTCATCTGTTGTTCTTGAGGTGATCAGCTTTTCTATAGAAATTTGTGAATACCGGTCAAAAAAAGATTGTTTATAACTCAGGTCAAATGGTTCAGTATAATGGTTAATCACAATTCGGAAACAGTAGTTAATCAGATCGATTTCATATCGCTTTAGATATAATTTTAAAAACTTTCTTTGTTCTATGGTGGAGAATCGGTAGATCTTTGAATAGTCCCGATATAAAGAGCGGATCAGAACCTTTTCAATATCTCCGCGGTGAAGATGCTCTTCGTCAAGCTCCTTCAGGATATCCGCGTAAGCGGAATTCTCTTTTAAATAGGTACAGACTTCCGGCACACTGTGAAGGCTGGCGATCTCTTCAAACTGCTCCGGCTTTAACAGCCTGGCCTCCATGGCGCGGATCTTGGTCACGATACCGCTGTATACTAGTAAATTTCCCATAGGCTATACCTCTGTAATCCGTTTTAGAATCATCTGGGCATAAAGTGTGTGCTTTTCTTCATATTCTTTCTGCAAAGCCTCGATAGAATCCGTATTGGCGCTGCTCTGGCAGGCAAGAAGTTCTGCCGTATTGCGTTCCAGCTCATCCCGTATTTTTTTGATTCTGGCCTGCGTCTGTGCCTCCAGATCATCATCAAACCTGCGGCGCATCCCCCGGAATTCATCATCCAGGACTGCTTTCTGCGCTTCTGCGTGTTCTACGACAGCCGCGGCAGCAGCTTCTATTTCAGATAATTTCTTTACAATAGAGTCCATAGTCTGCCTCCTGTGATTCGTGGATTGTAGTTGTTATTATAATACACCTTTTTTCAAAAAATGCAAGTTCGGTTAATGTCATAATTTGTCTAAAAAATGTAATAAAATGTTGACTGTTCATTACTGTTTACAGGTTTGCCTGTGAACAGTAACAACGGCATCAAACGATGAACGGTTACATCAAATGTGCTTTGACCTTAACCTGTCAGCGTGATATTATATTTTTTACAAAAAGAGGATTGATTTTTGGCTGTACTGTATTATACTTACCATAAAAGAAAATAAAAAACCTGGTTTGAGAGAAGTAAGGGAAAAAGACGAAATAAAAAGGAGCAATCTATTATGAGGTTAAGGAATGTACCACGTGCCGAGGGAACGATACAGAACCATCCGGCTGTGATTAAACGCCCGGAGGCACAGAAAGGCTGTTGGCGGCAGGTTTTTGGCAATTCAAAACCCATCCATATTGAGATCGGTATGGGGAAAGGCCGTTATCTCTTAACGATGGCATCTCTTCATCCGGATGTAAACTTTGTAGGAATTGAAAGATATACAAGCGTTCTGCTCCGGGCCGTAGAAAAGTTTGACACGGAGGAGTTCAAGATGCTGAAAAACATCCGTTTTGTGTGCATGGATGCGCGGGATGTGGCCGAGGTTTTTGCACACGGTGAGGTGGAGCGGATTTATCTGAATTTTTCTGATCCCTGGCCAAAAGCCAGGCATGAAAAACGGCGTCTGACATCCCATGAGTTTCTGGAACGCTATGAACAGATTCTTGTGCCCGGCGGGACACTGGAGTTCAAGACAGACAATACGGAACTGTTTAACTTTTCCCTGGAACAGGTGAGGAGTTCGTCATGGACTCTGGAACATTATACATACGACCTGCATCATCACGAGATCATGAACGAAGGAAATGTAATGACCGAGTATGAGGAAAAATTCTCTGCCAGGGGAAATCCCATCAATAAGCTGATTGCGGTAAGAAAATAGAAAAGTGAAACCCGGGAAGGCGCAGTTTTCAGAAAAAGCTGTGTCTTCTTTCACGTTTCGGCGGATCGTACATATTATAACTGTGAGGAGATGTAAGCCTTACACGGGCAGTCAGGAGTGGATATGCGGGGAAAAGGATGGAAGGATTTTATTTGTCGCAAAATGTATTGCAGGCCGGACCTGAACCGTAAGTTAATGTGTCTGAAGCGATCATTTGACGAAGTATGTGATATTTTGAATAACGGCAGCAAGTGCCGTGGTAAATAAATTGCAAAGGAATGTAGGTGCTGACAATGAAAATCAGAGTGACTGCGAAAAATTACCCACAGGAGGTTCTGAGGTCGGAAACGCCTGTATTAGTCGAGTTTTTTGCTGTTTGGTGCGGAAAATGCGCCATGATGGAAGATGTTGTGGATGAGATCGCCGAATTATACGACGGCAGGGTCAAAGTATGTCAGATCGAGATTGACGAAAGCGAGACCCTGGCGGCGGAATTTGAGGTTGAAATTGTTCCGACATTTGTTGTATTCAGGAATGGAGAGCCGGTATCGGCGGCAAGCGGAGTACTGGCAAAGGAAGTACTGGAAGAGATGATCGGGATGTAGGGAATTGAGGGGGACGCTTTATGACAGGGATGCCGGGAAGGTGCCGGGGCTATATATGCCGCTGCAGCTTCAAGGCATCCCTGTCGTTAAGTTGGTGTATCCGGGCGGAAGGAGAGACTGTATCTGCTGACTGGGCCCCGGACAAGAACGGCTCATGGACTGGCGGGAAGTGAGAAATATGCTAAAAAATTTGTTGAATAATTGAAAAAATTAAAAAAAGTACTTGCATTTTTTTATCTGTTCATATATAATACTACTTGCGTCACCTGTTAAAGGTACTGCAAACACAATAGATAAGCGCGATTAGCTCAGTTGGTAGAGCACCTGACTCTTAATCAGGGTGTCCAGGGTTCGAACCCCTGATCGCGCAGTTGGAAATCACTGTTTTTGAGAAGTTGGAGTCTCGGGGACGGTGGTTTTTTTGTATTGAGGTTCTGGATGATGGAAAATATAGGGACAGGCGGCAGATTTACCGCTTATCCCTTTTTTAATCCGCATTTCATATGGCTTTAACGTTTCTCCTCTATTATAAGAAGGATAAAATTCTTAACGGACTGGGAAAGGAACGGGGTTATGGCAAAGCTAAAACGGGAAGCGGACAAAAAGTTAATAAATAAAGGTGCGGGCAGCTGGTTAAAACAGCATCGTGCGGAATGTATTACGATCCTGTTTATATTAGGTTTTATGATATCTGTGCTGATATGGAACAGAGGGATACAGGATAAGTACCAGCATTACAACAATACAAACATAACGTATGAAAAAGGAATTGTTACAGAGGTGAAGAATGACGGGCTGACGGTGGATGAGACGGACAGCGGGCGGTATCTTGGTCTGCAGTATGCAAATATTCGGATTCTAAGCGGTAAGTATAAGGGCAGGATTGTGGAGACAGATAATTATCTGACCGCCTCCAACAATATCTATGTGGAAGTGGGAACCCGGGTTATTGTTTCGCAGGATGAACCGGAGGATACGGAACCATATTTTGTGATCTATAATTATTACCGCTCCCCGGCTGTCTATGGAATTCTACTTGTGTTCGCGTTTTTTATGATGCTGATCGGGGGCAGAAAAGGGCTGCGGGCGATCCTGGGGCTGACGTTTACGCTGTTCGTGATTGTGATGTGGATGATTCCGGTCATTTATCTTGGGTATTCTCCTGTTATGGCTTCGGCTGCAGCTGTGGTTATTACCACAACCGCCGCATTGCTTCTGCTGAACGGGGCCAGCAAGAAAACATTGGCGGCAATCTGCGGGACCGCGCTGGGAGTGGTTTTGGTGGGGGTTATATTTGCTCTGTTCGCGGCTGTGCTGCATGTGTCCGGATACAATACGGATGAGACAGAATTCATGGTTCTGATATCCCAAAATACGCACTTGCAGATTGCAGAGGTCCTGTTTGCAGGTGTACTGATTGCTTCTCTGGGGGCTGTGATGGACGTGGGGATGTCAATTGCTTCGGCAATATTTGAAGTGCAGAGTGCGAACCCGCAGCTCAGCAGAAGGGAGCTGTTCCGGTCCGGAGTTAATATTGGGAAGGACATGATCGGAACTATGAGTAATACGCTGATTCTGGCTTTTACGGGAAGCGGACTCAGCACACTGCTTGTGCTGACCGGGTATGGGATTAAGTACCATCAGCTGGTCAGTTCTGATTTTCTGGCAATTGAACTTGGGCAGGGGCTCTCCGGGACAATCGCGGTCATTTTGACGGTGCCGGTTACTTCAGCGGCTGCATCTGTCCTCTATAAACGGACGAAGTAAATGTTAAATAAATATACAAAAATTTTAATTTATTATTTAAAAGATTAACAAGGGCTTAACTGCATAATGATGCTCCTCTGATATCTACTCTTTATTGTTGATAAGGAGTTCAGACTAAAAACATATCAGAAGGAGAAAACAGAGAAATGAAAGGGAAAATGATGAAGAAGCTGCTGGCTATGGCGATTGCAGCGGCGAGTATCATGTCGGCTCCCGGGCTTCTTACAGCAAATGCTGCGGGGAATACGGCAGGAAATACACTTGCAGATACAGCGGCAGATACGGGGGCACGGGATCAGGCAGCGTCCCAGCGGTCAACAGGGGAAACAGATACCCAGCCAATGGAAGCGAATGGGTTTCTCTCATCGGAGGGGGATACGGCGAGGACCGTTGACGGAGCTGCTGATGTCAGCTTTGGAGTAGTTTCCGATACCCATGTGCGGCAGGATAAGGCAACAGAAAAGAGCAGGCTTGCAAAGGCCGCTTCCTTTTTCAGCCAAGCAGGACTGGATCGCATGGTAGTGGCGGGAGATCTGACAGATAGTGGTTCTGCCAGCGAATATGACGCTTGGGGAAGCATTATTAATGAGAATCTTTCTATTCCGCTAATCGCAAGTATGGGAAACCACGAGAACAACAGCGCGGATTATTTTACTAAGACGACCGGTAACAAGCCCAATAACCATCAGGTTGTTAACGGATATCATTTTATTACACTCAGCCCGGGAAGCGGACAGCTGGATCCGGAAACCGGAAAGGGAACGACTCAGGGGGGCGGCAATTATTCCTATGCGGTGGAATGGCTGGAGGAACAGCTTACAGCGGCAGAAGCGGATACACCGGACAAGCCGATATTTGTATTCTTCCATCATCCGATTAAGAACACTTTTTATGTGTCTACAGAATGGTACGGAAGCGGGCTGGACGAGGTGTTCAAATCACATCCGCATGCGGTCACATTTTCCGGGCATATACACAGTCCGAACAATATGCCTACCAGTATCTGGCAGGATGGCGGTTATACCGCGGTTAACACGGTTACGCTCTCTTATATGGAAATGGAGACCGGTATGATCTATGGTTCTGTTCCGCCAAATGCAAGCCAGATTGCACAGGGGCTTGTAGTTGAGGCAAGCGGAAGCAGGGTGACCATTAAAAATTATGACTTTCTTGCGGACAAATGGATTCCGCAGACATGGACATTTGATGTAAATGAGACACTGCCTTATACGGATGAAAGAGCAGAATCTGCAAAGGCGCCATATTTTGAGGAAGGTGCTGCGCTTACGGTGAGTGAGATTAAGGATGACTCGGCAAGGCTGACATTTGACCAGGCAAAAGTGCCGGAAAATAATGTGGGGGATCTGGTGCATTCCTACAAATATGAATTTATTAATACCGATACACAGACGGTTGTGAAGACTTTTAAAACATGGTCCAATTACTATCTGCAGCCGATGCCGGAACAGATTACGCAGGTGGCCCCGGATCTGGAGGGAGGAACATCCTACGAGGTGCGTATTTATGCCATCGATGCATACCAGAAAATGAGTGAAGACTATTTGACGCAGACGTTTAAAACGACCGGTGAATCTTCAACAGAACCGGGACTTGATGATATGGTAAGCGGTGTGCCGAAAGCAGACCTACTGGATGTAGACTTTTCTGACGGCTCAATTGCGGATCATTCGGAATCCGGGAACACATTTTACGGCAGCGATGGAAGCAACATCACCATGGATGAAGGTCTTGGGAAATATGCGGCATCGTTTACCGGCAATACAGAAGAAGCTTTTCTGACAGACTGGTCAGCGGAGCAGTATGACAAAACAAATGATGATTTTACAATCGAATCCACCTTTAAGGTTGATAAATTCTCCGGCGGTTATGTGGATTTGTTTGGTAATATGGAATCCGCGGGCATTGGCTTTGAAATTCCGGCTTATGATGAGGAATCCGCAAGTCTGGAGGCATGGGTGCATATCGGCGGTTCCTATAAGCGGCCCATTGCCACAGGCGCTCTGAAATATGGCGAATGGAATCACGGTGTCATTACCTATGACGGAAGTAAGGTGACACTGTATCTGAACGGACAGAAGATTGCATCCAGGGAAGCATCGGGTGAAGTGAAAACACCTCCGGCAAGCTCACAGTATTTTGTTATCGGAGGTGACAGCGGTTCGAACGGAAGCGTACAGTCTCCGATGGTTGGTGCAATTTCTACGGCACGTCTGTACAGTAAAGCCCTTACAGCAAAACAGGTGTCTATGCTTGCCAATAGGGAACTGCCGGTGATTGACAAAAGCAAACCAGAGATCCGGCTTGCAGCGGCGCCTGCTTCGGAGGGGACACTGAATGTGGACTATACGGTTCCCGCGGCCCAGGCGGCTGATAACAGCACAATTGCAGTATTGACAGCGGTTGTGAAAGATCCGGATGGTAATGAGATCTTAAAGCTGGGCGGAGATGGCAGCGAGACAGAGGAAACAACGTTCAGGCCGGAGAAGGCGGGAACCTATCAGCTGAGTTTCACTGCGGCCGACCCTGCGGGAAATACGGAGACGAAGAGTTTTTCAATTGAAGTGAAGGCCGGGGACCGCAGTAAACTGGACGAGGCAATCATCAGGGCTGCATCCATCAGCAATGAAGAACTTGCCACCTATACGGAAGAGAGTATTGGCAGAATGATGGCGGCGCTTCAGAAGGCAATGGAAGTTACAAGTGCTACAGGACAGGAAGAAATTGACGCGGTGACAAAGGAACTGAACGATGCCATTGACGGACTGGAGAAAAAGCAGGAAAAACCACAGGTGGATAAAACCCAGCTGAATGAACTTTATGAGGCAGTCAAGGGGATTACAGGTGAAGGGTACACCGCGGAGAGTTATAAAACTCTGGATGAAGCCCGCACCAAAGCTCTGGAGATTATAAACAGCGATACCGCTGATCAGGAGGCAGTGGATGCGGCATATGCAGAACTGCTGTCAGCAAAAGATGCTCTTTCGGCTGCTGAAATACAGAAATATATGGAGCTGGTTCTTCAGGCGGCGGAAGCGGCAGACACCGCGGATGCATCGAAAGAGGCTCTGGAAGCATTCCACACGGCAGTTGAGGAACTGAGAGGGCTGCTGGAAGACAGCAATGCCAAAACACATGTGAAAGCTGCGAAAGCGATTGGCGTCATAAGAGCCATGGGCGGCCTGAATCCGGATACTGTAAACGCAGAAGGGCTTAAACTGGCGGTACAGGCAGCGGAAGTATTGAATCAGGCTGCATACACAGTAAGCTCATGGTCTGTCTTTGAGACAGCATGCCTGGAAGCACAAGGGCTGCTGGATAAACTTGAAGAGGCAGTGGCATGTGATTTGGATCAGGAAATCAGTGATCCGGCGGTTATCCCGGAAGCAGACGGTCTGAACCCGGAGCCGGAGAAATCATCTGGAGAAATAGTGGATGCAGAAAAAGTAGATGCAGCGATCGAAAACCTGGGGGCTGCTGTTATGGAACTGACAGAAAAGCCGGTTGAATTGCTGGCAAAGTTAAATGCATCCATTGCAAAAGCAGATGTGGTCCTGGCAAACACAGAGAGTTATACACCCGACAGCCTGAAAGGCCTTCAGGAAGCAAGAGATGCAGCGAAAGTGCTGGCAGATGCAGGGGAGGGCAATGAAGAGGAAATGCTTCAGGTTCTGGGCACGCTTGATACTTTATTAGGCCAGGTAAAGAACCGCGCTGATAAGACAGAATTGGTTATCGCGCTTTCAAAGGCTTCTCTGGTCAAAGAAGCAGAGTATACAAAGGAAAGCCTGAAAGCGTTTAAAAAAGCTTTCGAAGATGCAAAGGCGGTAAATGAGGATTTGAATGTGTCAGATCAGGCGGTTGTGGACCAGGCAGTAAAAACGCTGGAAGAATCTATGGAAAAACTCGTTAAGATTGAGGATAACTCCGGCAATAACGGAGGAAATAATGGGAACCAAAACGGCGGAGATCAAGGCCAGAACGGAGGAAACAACAGTCAGAGCGGCAGTAATAATAACCAGAATGGAGGGAGCCAGAATAACGGCAACAGCAGCCAGGGAGGCAGCAATAAACCGGTGCAGCAGGCTTCCGGAACCAATTCTTCTGCTGTGAAGGCCGTAAAAACAGGTGACAACTCTTCCTTTCTCTTACTGGCGGTTCTGGCAATGGCAGGACTGGCTGGAGCTGCAAGCGCAGTTGTACTGAGAAAAAAACAGAGATAAAAGCAGATTTACAGCTGGTTAAGATTTATAAAGGCTGATGTAAAGCACCCGGGAAATGATTTCCGGGTGCTTCTTATGGTTCTTATCAATATGGATCGATCGAACAGTTCTGGAATAGAAAAGCGTTGTTAAAAGTTAAATTCATTCTCCCATGCAAAGTCTGCAGACTCTTCCAGGCTCATCGGCCAATGGCTGCACCAGGCCGGAACCCCGGGGTTTTTCACCCTGTCCAGGCTGGGCGTGTAAGGCTTGATGTCCAGGAGGGGTGTGTTGTCATTTGCATCAATATAGGCAATCTGAATGATGCCTTTCAGGTAATCGATGCGGATCATCTCTGCTGTGGATAAGGCAATCGGGTTCGGGCGCACCGGTGACCTTGTGGCAAAGACGCCCATGACCTCCGGTGAATTCTTGTAGGGCTCTTCTGTTTCCAGCTCAGAACGGAATTCTGCTGTGTCAAAATCACTGAACCACCACAAGACATTAATGTGGCTGAATCCGTCCAGCGCCTGCAGTGCAGGAATGAATTTTGGCGCGAGCTGCAGGAAGGTTCCGCTTTCGCCGTTGTAGATGGTTCCAATCGGGTTTACTTCATATGTTTTCATGCTGTTTCCTCCATTTATTCTTTTTCCCCGTACGAAAGGATCCCCGGTGGGCCTGCCTGATGCGGGGAACTGGTTTGTAAGCATAAGGTAATCCCTGACACCGTGTGAGAGTCAAGAAAAAACGTCCTGTAATTTTAACTTACAAGACGTTTCAAGTAATCTTCTTCAAAGGTATTTGAATTTCTGTTAAATAGGATTGCGGGCATTCCTCATTCCATGGACCCCGGTGTACGATCTGCCGGTTTGGTCCGGACATTTTGTAACGGCTGTTTTTCTGCAGCCATTGTGCAAAGGCGAGGTAAGCGCCCGCGATATTAGAGAATTCTCCATACACCATGGTGCAGGCCATGGCGGGAACCGGTTCGGCTGGGCGCAATGAGAAGCCGCCCACAGTCTGGCCGGTTAAATCCACAACTTTTTTTAGAACAGCACATAGTTCTACGTCTACATTTTCTTCTTTGTATTCCTCGTCGTGGTATATTGAAAATGTTTCACCGGACAGATCAATTCGGTTCAGCACTGCAAAGGCGGATAGTTCTTCCCACAATCCGCCTTCCGCATAATAATCGGGAATCACCCGCCTCAGAGACAGGACGTGGTAAGCTGGAATGGATTTGACAGCTATCTGATAATGCAGTTCATCCTTTCCGGAAAGAAACTGATTCTTTGCAATCTCAATCCTCTTTAACTTTGCCTGTTCAGCTTCAATATTTCCCATAATTTCCAGATATTTACGATCCAGCTGCTCCACAACAGTGTCATCATTCCCGTTCTTAAGGATATCAGCAATCTCCGCAACCTGAAATCCGCTGTCCCGCAGATAAACAATCTTATTCAAAACAGGTATTTGTGCAGCCGAATACATCCGGTACCCCGACCAGGAATCAATCTCAGCGGGGGCCAAAAGCCCCATCTTATCATAATACCGCAGCATCCGGACAGAAACCTGAGTTAACCTTGAAAACTCACCAATACGAAACATATTGCCGCTCCAATCACAGTTCCAATTATATTTTTCATTATATGGAATATTTAACAATACTTCAATATCCAATATTCATGGAGCTGTATATCATATCAGCTTTGCTTCGCTTACCTATTATCGGGCAATTGCACTGTCCTTACCCGCACCCCAATTTGGACAAACGGACCTTCTACCATCCCCCATTCTACTTACCAAAGTCTCCAGATCTACGTTTCATTGCTTTTATTAATTCTGTCAGAGCCTGGACCTCGTCTTCTGTCAAACCGGACAGATCGAGTTCCTGCTTTTTTTCTAGTCCCAGCAGATAATCAGTAGTAACTTTAAAGATTTGTGATATAGAAATTAAGACATCATAGGAAGGCATGCGCAGTCCGGTCTCATAGGCACTAATGACGGATTTAGTTACGCCAAGCCTCTGAGCTAACTGTGCCTGAGTAAAATTATTCTGCAGGCGTAAAGTCTTAAGCGTGTTTCCAAATTCTACCATACCAACACCTCCCATTTGTAGTGTACTATAGTATATGTATTTAATAGGTGGATTAAGTATTGATATAGTTGACAAAGAATGGAAGATTAAGTTATAATTTTATGTTGAAACAGGGAAAGATTCTATATCGGTTTTTTCCGCAGTAAAAAGTAATCTATAAACCTATCAAAAGATGAAAGGCAGAGTAAAAATAATGGTATTCGTGGTAAGTATCTGGCCTGTTTTAGATTCTGAAGAAAAAAGAAGAGAGATTCATAAAATACTGGAAGACTGTGGTACAGTCCGGGAAAAAGTAGAGACCAAATTGACCAGACTTGGCCTGCGAAACTTTCTGCTGCAGATTTACGGCGAGCAAAAATGGACGGGAAATCTGAGAAATCGTTTCAAACATCTTGATAAATATTTGGATATAAGATATAAAGAAAACAGCAGTCTTCTTACCTATGTATGTGAATTCAGTTCCAGGGACGATTTTACGGCTGCCGAGGGGCAGATCAGGAGCGTCTGTGAATCGGAGGAAGATACTATTTACGTATCCGGCGATTCTCAAAAAACAGAGCTGATACTGGAGTTGCTTGAAAATGAACATAATATCATGCTAATGAATTATTATGAGCCCGATTTATATAGAATGTTTACTAAAAACCTGAGTAAAATGAAAAAGTTTGGTGCGGCCTGCGGCATAACCCCCAGGGATTACCTTAACCAGAGAACCAGGTAACCTTTCTCGGTTTTCGCTTCATATCCTTAGAAATGCTTAGAAAAATGAATATAGAAAAAAAGGGACACTTTTAACATATTTCTATTTTACTGCAAAGGGGTCAGACCCCTTTGAGAAGATCCCTTTGGGAGGAATGACTGTCATGAGAGAGTATAAAAATACCAGAAACCCCATTCTGCCGCCGGATATCCACATTCCGGACGGTGAGGGCCATGTTATGACGGATGGAAGGCTTTATATCTATGGAAGCTATGATGAGACAGCGAATGAATATTGTAGTGACAGGTATTATGTTGTGTCTACTGCAGATATGGAAAAATGGGTGATTCACGATGAGGCATTTACCGCAGAAGCGGTAACGTGGATTCATGATGGGAATGCCCCTAAATATCCGGGGATTGACCGGGAACATCCGACTCCGTTCATGAAGAAGATTCTGGAGGAAGCTGCGGGAAGTAATGACATTCAGGAAGAGGGGGATGAGACGGCTGATGAAGAGGCCGTATTTTTATATGCTCCGGACTGCATTTATAAGGATGGAAGGTATTATCTCTATTTTTGTACATCGGATGACAGGGAAGGGGTGGCCGTTTCTGAGTGCCCGCAAGGCCCGTTCACGAATCCTGTACAGCTGCCTTGCGGAGGGATAGATCCCGCTGTTTTTATAGATGATGACGGGAAGGCCTATTACTATTGGGGACAGCTGTTCTCCCATGGAGTCAGGCTGAATGAAGATATGATATCTTTTGACCCGGATAATATTGTGGATAATCTTGTGACAGAGGAAAAGCATTTTTTCCATGAAGGGTCTTCTATGCGTAAGATGAATGATACTTATTATTATGTATACGCTGATATGCAGAGAGGGAGGCCGACAGCCCTTGGATATGCCACCGGCAGTTCACCGCTGGGCCCGTTTGAATATCGGGGAATTATCATTGATAATGCTGGCTGCGATCCGGAAAGCTGGAATAACCACGGTTCGATAGAATGCGTAAATGGACAGTGGTACGTGTTTTACCATCGCAGCAGCCGGGGATGCCGTCAGTACAGGAGGTTATGTATTGAGCCGATTTTCATCAATCCGGACGGGACAATCGATGAGGTGAAGATGACCTCTCAGGGTCCCGGGAAACCTTTTGGCCCGGGAGAGAAAATAATGGGGTATCAGGCCTGTGGGCTTAAAGGGAGCGTATATATCGGTGCGGAAGAAAACAGGGGGGCAGCATATGAAGAAAAACTGACACATATATGCCATGGAGATGAAGCCATATTCCGTTATGTACATAGCCAGGTTGAATTTCGCAGTATACGGATACTTGCGTCGGGAAGCGGCCAGATAGAAGTACTTATGAATGGGCATTCTGCAGGTACTGTGAAAATAACGGACGGAGTACAGCTAAACAGGGATATTAATATGCCTGCGGGAGAATATGAGCTTGTACTGCGATTCATGGAAACAGAAGGGTTAGAAATAAGAGAGATTGTTATAAATTAGACAAATAAGGGTAAAGGGGTCAGACCCCCCTGCAGAGGGGTCTGACCCCTTTGCGTTAAAACTATCGACAATGCTAATATCTATGTGCTATGATTGTCATAAGAATTACAGGAGGAAAGAATATGAGTGATACATTATGCCAAGAAGCCTGCGTTCTGATACAGGAGTTGATGGAATGCTATGTGTCCAGGGGAGTAGCTGAAATTGAAGAGATGTACCAGTATCTTTCCCCGGATATTCTGGTGATCGGTACCGGGAAGCATGAATTTTATACCAATCTGGAATCGCTTAAGGCTGGCCTGGAGAAGGATCAGGAAGAGGCAAAAGATATTGATTTTATTATAAAAAATGAATGGTTTAAGGCAAAACAGTTTACGGATGACTGCTGCGTTGTTTATGGGGAGTTTGAAGCCTGTGAGAATAATATAGAGGGCAAACAGGTTATCATCAATATGGACACGAGAATTACGGCGGAGGTACATAGGCGGCCGGACGGGAGCCTGGAGGTGGGAAGTCTGCATCATTCGGTTCCATATGTATACCAGAATGAGGGGGAATATTATCCGAAGACGTTTGCAAACATAGCAGAGGAAGCGCTGCGGCGCAGTCAGATTCTGGAGAAGAGTATCCAGCTGGATTCTTTAACAGGGCTTTATAACCGTAAATATACGGAAAAGCATATTAACAGAATACTGACCGCTGATAAGACGGGCGGGCTCATGTTAATGATTGACCTGGATGAATTCAAGCGGGTGAATGATGAGAAAGGCCATCTTGTGGGGGACGAGCTGCTGAAGAAGGTTTCAAGCATTCTGGCCAGGGGAGCCGCTCAGGCATCCGATATAGCGGGACGGATTGGCGGAGACGAGTTCATGGTCTTTCTGCCCGGAGACAGAAGTTTCGAGGAGGGTGACCGCTTGGCGGGGTATCTTATAGAATCAATTGGGCATGTCTTTTCAGGCATAGGATTGGATCAGAGCTGTTCTATAGGGATTGCCAGGGCGGAAATAGAGGGGGAAGATTTTGAAAGCCTTTACCATAAAGCAGATGCTGCGCTATACGAATCAAAGGCCTCAGGAAAAAGAACTTTCCAGTGGCATTTGAATAAATAAAAATTACTGTGAAGAAAGGTGGTAAAATTATGGTAAGTAATATCAGCAGAGAAGAGGCATTCGAGCTGCTAAAAAAATATAATAAGGAGCCATTTCATATTCAGCACGCACTGACTGTGGAGGGGGTTATGCGATGGTATGCCGGCGAGCTTGGCTATGGAGATGATGCGGATTACTGGGCTATAACCGGCCTGCTTCATGATATCGATTTTGAACGCTATCCGGAGGAACACTGCCAGAAAGCGCCGGAGCTTCTGAAAGAGGGCGGCGTGGGCGAAGATATGATTCACTCAATCTGTTCACACGGATATGGAATCTGCAGCGAGATAGAGCCCCAGCATGAGATGGAAAAGGTTATGTTTGCGGCAGATGAACTGACAGGCCTGATCGGGGCCGCAGCGCTGATGCGGCCGTCCAAGAGTGTAATGGACATGGAAGTATCCAGCATAAAAAAGAAGTTTAAAGACAAAAGATTTGCGGCGGGATGTTCGCGAGATGTGATACGACAGGGGGCAGAGCGGCTTGGCTGGGAATTGAACGACCTGTTCGAAAAGACAATTCTTGCTATGCGTTCCTGCGAGGAAAGCATCAACAAAGAGATGGAGAATTACAGTGCATAAAAACGTATTGCGGGCATTGCAAACGGAATCTATGGAGGAGGCCCTGCAGTATATGGTGGTGAGACTGCTGTGAGTGTGGGGCGCTCAGCCCATATAAATGCGGAACGGATCAGGGAGACCTGAATCGTTCCGCATTTATATGGGCTGAGCTAAATTTCTAAGCCTTTATTAAGGTAGCTATGGTAAACTGTTACTGAGGTGATGATGATGAAATTATTATTTGCTGAGGATGAAGTAAGTATGTCGGAGGCGGTTGTGGATATTTTGACCTATCATAAATATATTGTGGACGCAGTGTATGACGGGGAGGCGGCCCTTGAGTATGCCCGTGCAGCGCAGTATGACGGGATTATTCTGGATATTATGATGCCGAAAATGAGTGGGCTCGAGGTTCTGAGCCTTTTGCGCAGGGAGAGATGCCGCACGCCGATTCTGCTGCTGACCGCGAAGGCGGAGGTGGAGGACCGCATACAGGGACTGGATCTGGGGGCGGATGATTATCTCCCCAAGCCTTTTGCCATGGGGGAACTTCTGGCCCGGATCCGTGCTATGCTGCGGCGGAGGGAGGAATTTACCCCGGATATCATAGAATGCGGAAATATCGCGCTGAACCAGCAGAGCTATGAGCTAAGCGGGAATGGACAGACATTTGTGCTGACAAAACTGGAATACCGGCTGATGGAAACTCTAATGCTGAACCAGGGGATGTATCTTTCGTCGGAGGAACTGCTCGTGAAGGTGTGGGGATATGAAACAGAAGCCGAACTGGGGACGGTCTGGGTATATATATCATATCTGAGGAAAAGGCTGTCGTCCATGAATGCTAACGTGGAAATAAAAGCAAAACGAAACATCGGATATACTCTGGAGGTTAAGAGATGACGAAAACACTCCAGAAAAAATTCATAACCACCGCTATGCTGGCAATTACTGTGTTGATTTTAGTTCTGCTTGGAGCGATCAATGGAATATATGGCCTGATTTCCGGTCAGCAGATGGAACGGATGCTGGGGATGCTGGTCTACAATGGGGGCGCCCCCTCGCTGCAGCCAGAATTACCCGGCGGAGTCAGGCCGGGCTTTTTGGAGCAGCCGATCGATGAGGATACCGCCATGTCGGCCCGTTATTTTCTGATCCGTTATAATTCGGACGGTGAGGCTGTGCAGACTGATGTCAGTAAAATCGCTTCCGTGACAGAAACAGAGGCCGAAAAAATGGCAGAGAAGGTAAGGAAAAGCGGGAGCTCAGAGGGCAGGGCGAAACAATTTCGTTATAAAATAGCGCAGACCCATGACGGAAAAGGCAGTGTCGTCATTTTTCTGGATACATCCTCACAGACCCGCAACATACTCATGGTCTTAGGGATTTCAATATTTATCGGCATCCTGTGCTGGAGCCTTATGCTGCTTTTCGTCATTCTGCTATCAAAAAAAGCGATACTGCCCATCGCGGAAAATATAGAAAAACAAAAACAGTTTGTAACAGATGCCGGACATGAGATCAAGACCCCTCTGGCTATAATCATGGCAAATACAGACGCCATGGAGCTGCACAATGGGGAAAATAAATGGAGCCGCAATATCCGGGAACAGACGGTACGTCTCAACGGACTTATGCAGAATCTGCTGGCCCTTGCAAAAATGGATGAGGGCGCAGTAAAGCTGCCTTCGTCAGATATCTTACTGAGCAGTCTGCTGGAAGAGAACCTGCCGGCTTTTTATGAGCCGGCCGCTCTCAAAGAAATCATAATAGAAGAAAATATTCAGCCCAACATCATCATGCACGGGAACAGAGATAGTATGTCAAGGCTCATTACGATACTGCTGGACAATGCGGTAAAATACACGTCTAAGCAGGGAAATATTATAATTTACTTAGAAAGAAAAGAAGGTGTTATTAGATTAAGTATAAAAAATACGTGTGATACGCTTCCGGAAGTCGATCCGGAAAAACTTTTTGACCGCTTTTACCGAGGCGACAGCGCCAGAACGCAAAAGAGCGGGGGTTACGGCATTGGCCTATCTGCAGCCCGCGCTATAGCAGAATCACAAAAAGGAAGCATTACGGCATCCTATGAAGAAAACCAGATTATATTCACAGTAGAACTGAAGAACTCTAAGTAAAGGAGATATAAACCAGGTACCCCGCCCGCTCCTTTATCTGCGCCTGTAAATTATCTTAAAATACAGGAGATAAAAGATTAAAAAAAGGTTATGCTATAGAGTAAAAGCTCTGCATATTACTGAGCATATGCTAAGTTGGAATCGTTAAAGGGGAGACTCTATGAAACCGGGAAAGAAGAAAGAAACAGGTGCAGTCCTGATAGAAGCAGTAAGAATTGCAGTGGGAAGCGGCGCCGCCATGTATGCAGCTTCCCTTTTGCATCTGGAATTTGCCGCATCGGCGGGGATGGTAACGCTGCTTACGATACTGACTACAAAGTGGGAAACGCTCAGGCTCTCAGCTGCCCGTATCCTGACTTTTATTCTGGCGGCAGTCCTGGCATGGTTAGTATTCAGTCATATCAAAAGCGACGGCGCTGCATTTGGAATCTTCATATTTTTACTGGTATTGATAAGCGAATGGGTAGACTGGAGGATAACTGCATCCGTAAATGCGGTCATAGGCACACACTTTTTGGCTACACGCAACTTTTCGATTGCTTTTATTGCAAATGAATTTCTGATTGTATTGTTAGGGATCACGATAGCCATCCTTGTTAATCTGTTTCAGAATAATGGAGGGCAGAGGAACAGAATTATAGAAAATATGCGTTATACAGAGCAGGAATTTTCCGATATACTGGGAGAACTGGCTGCATTTTTATATAGCCGGGACAGAAGGGAGACTGTTTGGGAGAAGCTGGAACTTTTAGAACGGAAACTGGAGAATTTTATAGAGCAGGCATATGTGTATCAAAACAACACCTTCAGAGCCCATACCAGTTATTACAGCGCCTATTTTGAAATGAGGGAAAAACAGTGTGGGGCACTTCAACATCTGCATCAGGAGATGGAAAAGCTGAAGGCGCTTCCAAAGCAGTCCTTTATTGTGGCAGATTATATTTCCTATTTAAAACACTTTGTCAAGGAGATGAACCGGCCGGAAAAGCAGCTGGCACGCCTGGCGGCGCTGTCTGAGGAGATGAAGGCACAGGAACTCCCCGGCAGCAGAGAGGAGTTTGAGAACCGGGCGGTGCTCTATCATATCCTAATGGATCTGGAAGAGTTTCTGCAGTATAAGCAGCATTTTGTGGAGCGGATTGACGAGACGCAGTTTGCCGTTTACTGGAAAAAAGAGGTAGAGGATTTCAGACGCTCCAAAAGCAGGTGAAGATTTGCTACCGTTTCCCGGTTAATATAATGTTCAATTTTTTCCACCTGTTCGAGTTCATTCTCTGAATGATTCAGCAGGCACAGAAATTCGTGCAGTATATCGTGCCGGTAAAGCAGATACTCCCCAACCTCCAGCCCCTTGGGCGTTGCGGTCAGGTAGCCGTATTTCTGGAAAGAGATGTATCCCCTTTCCTTCAGTGCGTTAACCATCTTCGATGCGGAGGAGGGTTTTACATGCAGATTCTCAGACAGTGCCTGGATTCTTACGATATCCTGTCCCTTGAGCATCCGGCAGATCATCTCCAGATAATCCTCCATAGATGCGGTCAGATCGTCTGTGTTATGCAGTTCATATCCTTTTTGGGTATAAAAATCATTTCTATTGTCCATGATATCATTTCTCCTATTAAGATAAAAAAGTTAAAATCTATCCGAAATATATTCCCCAATGTGTCACAGAATCCCGAAAAATTAATATTATAGAATCAGGAAAGAAAGTTTCCTTATCCTAAATTCTATGACAAGGCGGTGGCGCTTATGAAAAAGGAGATCTGTTTAAACGATATACAGCCGGGGGAGAAGGCGGTTGTCAGAGAGCTGAGGTCAGATGGAAGTATCCACAGACGTCTTTTGGATATCGGTCTGGTCAGAGGAACGAAGGTTGAATGTGTGGGAAAGAGCCCCGGAGGGGATCCGGGGGCATTTTTAATCCGCGGTGCGGTGATTGCGATCCGTTCGGAAGACTGCGGGGATATCCTGGTTCATACTTTGGAAGGCGCCTGATATGGGGCGCGAAAAAGTGATTGCCATAGCGGGCAATCCGAATGTGGGGAAGAGCACGGTATTTAACAACCTGACGAATCTGCACCAGCATACGGGAAACTGGCCGGGAAAGACGGTTACCAACGCTTCGGGATATTGTGAGACTAAGGACTATTCTTATAAAATGGTAGATATTCCGGGGACGTACTCGCTGCTGGCCCATTCGGCTGAGGAAGAGGCTGCCCGGGATTTCATCTGTTTTGGGGACGCAGATGCGGTTATTGTGGTCTGCGATGCTGTCTGCCTGGAGCGGAATCTGAATCTCGTCCTGCAGATTCTGGAAATCACCAGAAAGGTGATTGTCTGTGTAAACCTTCTGGATGAGGCAGAAAAGAAGGGAATTTACGTCAATCTGGATACCCTTTCCCGGGAACTGGGCGTACCGGTCATCGGCATGGTGGCAAGGGAGGGGAAGGGCAGAGATCAGCTGCTGGAGACTATGGATCATATGATGCGGGAGGCCGAAAACGTCAGGCAGGAGCTTCAGGCTTCTTCTGTAGGATGCAATGCTGCAGAAGGATATGTTATTCCATACTGCCGGACGCTGGAAAAGGCGATTTCTCTGCTTGAGCCTGCGGTGGATGCGGTGCTGGAGGGAATACAGATGCCCTCGGCATCCTCCTGCAATGGATGTCTGAACAGCAGATGGCTGTCCCTGCGGCTGCTGGATTATGACAAGGCGCTGGATGAAGGCATCCGCAGATACCTGCATAGAAACATCTGTCAGGAACGCTGCCTGAAGGAAGCGATTCCGGAGGCACAAAAATTACTGTACAATCAAAATATGGATAAGAAACGGCTGGAGGAAGAGATTGTATCATCGGTCATGTATATTGCGGAACGAATCAGCGAAAAGGCTGTGACGTTTACAAAAGAACATGCGGACAGCCGGGACCGGAAAATTGACAGTATTCTAACCAGCAGGCGGGCGGGGTATCCGCTGATGGCAGCGCTGCTGATGGCAGTGCTGTGGCTGACCATAACAGGAGCAAACTATCCCTCTGAAATGCTGGCAAAGGGGCTGTTCTGGATCCAGGACAGACTGACGGAACTGTTTGGACTTATAGGCGCGCCCGCCTGGCTGCATGGGATACTGGTCCTGGGGGTTTACAGAGTGCTGGCATGGGTTATCTCTGTGATGCTTCCGCCAATGGCAATATTCTTTCCGCTGTTTACGCTGTTGGAGGACGCCGGTTATCTGCCCAGAATTGCATATAATCTGGATAAACCCTTCAAAAAATGCTGTGCATGTGGAAAACAGGCACTGACTATGTGTATGGGATTCGGATGTAATGCCGCAGGGGTGGTGGGATGCAGGATCATAGACTCGCCCAGGGAGCGGATGATTGCAATATTAACCAACAGCTTTGTGCCCTGCAATGGACGTTTTCCTACACTAATTGCAATTATAACCATGTTTTTTGCCGGGATTTCCGGAGGCGCAGGTGCATCATTATTATCGGCGTTTTTACTCACTATGTTTATCCTGCTTGGTGTAGCCATGACATTTCTTGTATCCTGGATTTTATCAAAAACAGTGCTAAAAGGCGTGCCCTCGTCCTTTACGCTGGAACTGCCGCCTTACCGCAGGCCGCAGGTGGGCAAAGTGATTGTCAGATCCATCTTTGACAGAACCCTGTTTGTGCTGGGCCGTGCGGTAGTAGTGGCCGCGCCTGCCGGGCTGTTTATCTGGGCTGCGGCCAATATAATGGTGGGAGATACGAGCCTTTTGAATTATTGTGCGTCTATGCTGGACCCGTTTGCCAGAATGCTGGGACTGGACGGTGTGATACTGATCGCCTTTATCCTGGGGCTCCCGGCAAATGAGATTGTTGTGCCCATCATAATTATGGCCTATATGGCACAGGGCAGCCTTGTGGAATTTGACAGCCTGGCAGAAATGAAAACATTGTTTGTGAGTCATGGCTGGACCTGGCTCACGGCAGTCTGCACCATGCTCTTTTCCCTTATGCACTGGCCCTGTTCCACAACACTGCTAACTATTAAAAAAGAAACGGGAAGCTGGAAGTGGACGCTGGCGGCACTGGCAATACCGACTTGTGCAGGGATACTTATATGTTTTGTCGTGGCACAAATCGGAGGCTGCTTTTTGTAAGGAGGTATTTAAAAGAAAGAAAAACAGCTCGTCTACGGCTGGGGCGTAAAATGAAGAAATAGCCTCCAGCCGCCTACGGGCGCCCAAGCCGTTCCGGTTTTCCGGCGTTCCCAAAAAAGAATTATCCCCCCTCCAAACACTTTTGTTTGAACAGATTTAAGTGTATAATAGTAAGAAAACATGGCGGAGGGAAAATGAAGTGGCACAAGATACGCAGGCAAATGCAGAAAAATCCGGAAACGGCATGAAAAAGAATATATTACTGCGCACGAACTTACTCATATGCGTCGTAATTATTGCAGGGTTTCTGATGACAGCGGTACTGAGTTACCGAGCCAATTATAGTGCCTCCCTTGAGAATATCGAGCAGGTTTCTACTTTGACGTCGGAAGGGATATACTACCAGATGAATTCTGCATTTACTAAGCCGGTCAATATTTCTCTGACCATGGCAAATGACAGCCTGCTGAAGGAGTTTCTTGCGACAGAGGCGGAACATCTTGCGAATAAGGAATACATAGAGACCATCAGGCGGTACCAAGAACAGGCCGGCCAACCAGGCAACGGCGCAGTATTTCGAAAAAATGGGAGCTCCTAAGGGAAACCATACGACCAGGCTCTTCAGATTGTAGCTGAAAGGCAGATTCATGAGGCATATCGGGAAGGAATGGGCGGTGGAAAAGGCTGCGGAGCTGTCCCGAGATCTCTGCCGGCTGCATCATGTTGGAAATGACCGCTGGCAGATTACAGCCAGCATAGGCGTGGCTGTACTGCAGGGGGCGGACTTTGAGATGTTTTATAAGAATGCGGATGCCGCTCTGTATGAATCGAAGAAAAATGGGCGCAACCGGTATACCGTGTATTGCAAAGAGGCAGAGTAAGGCACAAAGCCCTCGCTGCCTCACTGGTTAAAAACCCTTTATAAATTCGTGTACTTCCTTCTTTCCAATATAGTGATATTTGTTTCTCTTTGTATAGAAGAAAAAGAAGGAAAGCAGAAGTGTAACGCATTCCGCTGCAGGCACAGAGAGCCATACGCCGGTAACTCCCAGCAATTCGGGCAGCAGCAGGATACTTGCTACAATGAAGATAAAGGTGCGGGCAAAGGAAATAGCCGCGGATACCGGTCCATCTGAAAATGCGGTGAACATGGCGGATGCGAAGATATTCATGCCTGCAAATATAAAGTTAAATGAGAACAGAAAAAATCCTGTTTTAGCAATCTCATAGGTCGGCGAACCGGCAGGCGTAAATATTTCCACGATATAGGGGGATAATACCAGCGCTACTGCAGTTGCAATCAGCGAGGATATGGCAACAAAACCGGTACATATTTTGAAGATTCTCTGCAGGAGAGAAATATTATTTCTCCCGTAATTGTAGCTGATCACCGGCGCCATTCCCATGGAAAAGCCGAAATACAGCGCGTTAAAAAGGAACTGTCCGTAGAGCACGATCGTGATCGCGGCAACCCCCGCTTCACCCAGCAGACGCAGCATTACGATATTAAACAGGAAGGTAACTACTGCGGTGGATACATTCGTGACCATTTCAGAGGAACCGTTCGCGCAGCTCTTCAGCAGTGTTGAGAGGCTGAAGTGCGGTTTTACAATGCGCAGTGTGTTCTTTCCGGAAAAAAAGTATACCAGCCCGGCTAAAGCGGGGATGACCTGCCCAAGGCCGGTTGCCAGTGCAGCTCCCTGGATTCCCATCTGCAGAGGCCCCATAAACACATAATCCAGTATCATGTTGACGATGCCCCCCATAATGGTCAGAATCAGTCCAAGATGAGGCCTGCCTGCGGTGACAAAGAAGGTCTGGAAGAGCAGCTGCAGGATACAGGCCGGAGCAAAAAACAGCAGCATCCCGAGATAGCCTTTACAGTCTGCAACCAGAATATCTGTTGAACCGAGAAGCCGTACCACAGGCTCCAGAAAAAGGGTGCCTGCGGCCAGAATAACCACACTTAAGAATAAAGAAGTTGCAATAATTAATGAGAGGTCCTGGTTGGCCTCTTTTTCTTTGTGTTCCCCTAACTTTTTTGCAATGAGGGCGCTTCCGCCGCTGGCAAACATGACACCTACTGCTATAATCAGGTTAATAACCGGAAAGACAATATTTGCAGAGGACAGTGCGTTGCTCCCCACAAATCGGGAAATGAAAATCCCGTCAACTATTGTATATAAAGAGGTAAAAACCATCATAATCATAGTCGGAAGAGCAAATCTGAGCAGCGAAAAAAAGCGGAAATCTTTAGCAATTGATAATGACATTATAAATCATCCTTTCTATGAATTTTTTTCAGCATATGTTATGATAAAGTATAGGGTAACACGATAGTCAAGCTGAAATTAAAATTATATTAAAATTTTTAAACAAACAACTGTAAATGCGTGCGGGAGGGGAATCACATGGAGAATAGCAGGATATTAACGGCGGGGGAGTTTGCCAAGATCGTGGGAGTTACTAAGCATACACTCTTCCATTATGATGAGATCGGCCTTTTCCGGCCCGAGAAAAAGGGTGAAAATGGGTACCGGTATTATTCGATGGCGCAGATAGAGGTATTTGATGTGATTTACACATTAAAGGATCTGGATATGCCACTGAGTGAGATTCGGGAATACCTGGACAGAAGATCCCCGGGGACGCTGCTTGAACTGCTGGACAAAGAGCAGGAAATTGTGGAGCAGAAGGAAAAAAGGCTAAAAAGGACAAAAGAATGGATTATCGGGAAACGGAAGCTGATTAAGGAAACGGAAACGATCGATACAGAAGCGGTGGAATTATTGGAGATGCCTGCAGTTTATGAAGTGTCTGTCAGGGTGGATACTGCAGATGAAAAGATCTGGGCCATGGAGACCGGGAGGCTTCTGGACATGTGTGATTCGTTTGGCATCAAAGGCGTAAGGGGAATTGGTTATATGCAGCCGTTAGATTGTATTAAAGAAGGGTTATACAACAGCTATGAAAAAGCATACGTGGTTACAGAGCGCAATATCCCCGGCGCCGGGTGTGTAAAAAGGCCTGCGGGCACGTATCTGGCGGCTTATCATGTAGGGCACTGGCAGACGCTTAATGAGGCTTACGAAAGAATGCTGGCATATGCAGAGTCGGCGGGCCTTACGTTATGCGGAGGCTGTTATGAGGATTATCAGCTGGATGGACTTACACAAAAGACGGAGGAGGAATATGTCACAAGAGTGTCCTGCAGAATTGACGGTGCATGCGGAGGCTGCCGGTAACCTCTGCAGAGTCATGAACGGTTACCTTTAGGTATCCAGGTAATATGAAAGTCGTTCACAAAAGGTTGATTTTATTCCCATATCAGCGTATGATAGTAAAATACTTTTTACTACATATATAAGGATGTGATTTGTAATGTTAAAAAGGTGCATTTTATTGATATTAAAACCGCTGTCGTTTTTACCGGCACTGATCATGATGTATGTGATCTTCAGTTTTTCAGCGCAGAGCGGAACGGATTCGGGCAATCTGAGTTATTCCGTGAGCCATAAGATTGTGGAAATCGGGAATGAAGTCCTGCAGAAGAATATGGAGGAATGGGAGATCGATGAGAAAGCATACGAGATCGAATATCCGGTGAGGAAGATTGCGCATATGACAGAATACTTTATACTGGCAGTTGCGGTATCACTGCCGTTTTATGTATACGGCCTGCGGGGCTTTGGCCTTATGCTGGTAGCTGGGCTGATCTGTGTAGGCTTTGCCTGCGGGGACGAGTATCATCAGTCCTTTGTGGACGGGAGAGGTCCGTCCGTGAAGGACGTGGGAATCGACAGCATCGGAGTGTTCTTTGGAATCATGGCAGTGCGCATCTGCTGCTGGACGATATTGGCTCCTGTGCGGACGATGGAGCGGGAGCGCCGCCGATGGGAACGGAAAAGAGAACGGCAGAGAGCGCGTGAAGAGGAGCAGCGGTACAGAAGGCGCGGCAACCGTAGTGAGTATTAGAAACAATTTTATAATGAGGAAGTGTAAGTCTCAAAAATCCACTGGTTTTTGAGGCTTATTTTTATCTTATAGAATTAGGGTGTCAAAAGATTCTTTTAAATGAATCTTATGGCACCCTAATGTGATATAGGAAATTTCTGTGCACAAGTCCGGCAGACAGATTAAAAATAATTACGGAAATCCGAGTAAAAATTAACCAATAGACCCAAAATATAATGATACAGCGCCTGAGAGTGTCAGACCATTTATTATGCCTGTCGGAGCATCGTTCTTAACAGGCCCGCGAATGACCAGGTACACTCCTGCGCTTGATACAACTGAAATCGGGGCGTATGCGTTGTCTGTATGCCAAAGGAGGCTATATATGGAACTGATAAAACTGTCAGGAATATTAATTGTTATCATTGGATTTGCGTTAAGACTGGATTCGATACTGATTATATTAATTGCTGCAATTGTCACAGCTTTAGTAGGAAACCTGGGAGTAACCGGGCTTTTGGAGACGTTAGGAACCAACTTTACTGCGAACCGGAATATGGCAATTTTCATTCTAATTATGCTGGTAACCGGAACTTTAGAGCGCAACGGTCTGAAGCCCGCGGCTGCCAGTCTGATCGGCAGGATTAAGAATGCATCTGCCGGGGCGGTCATTGGAGCTTATGGGATAATGCGGGGGATATTTGCCGCGTTTAATGTCAGCTTCGGCGGGGTTGCCGGGTTCGTAAGGCCAATCGTGATGCCCATGGCAATCGGTGCAGTGGAAGCACAGGGCAAGGAACCGGCAGAAGAGCACGTAGAGCAGTTAAAGGGAATGGCCTCCGGCATGGAGAATATTGCATGGTTTTTCTGCCAGGTGCTGTTTGTCGGGGGTTCGGGCGCCCTGCTGGTGCAGTCCACACTGGAAACCCTGGGATACCAGGTTTCCCTGCTTGATTTGGCAAAGGTAGAAATACCGGTCGGAATCTTTGCAATCATAACGGGGATTGTCTACTATTTTCTGAAAGACAGGAAATTGTACAAAAAATATTATGGGGATAAAAAGTAAGGAGGAAGGCGCATCATGACATTTTTTACTAGCCAGGACGTGACACTGGGCACAAAACTCCTGGAAATCATCTATATAATTATGGGCCTGATTACTTTCTATACCGGAATCAAAAATGCCTTGGATAAGGAGAATCCCTCCCGGTTTGGAACCGGGTTGTTCTGGTGCGCTCTTGGAGCGGTGCTGGCGTTTGGGCGCTGGATCCCGCCGGCTATAAACGGAGCGCTGATTATCCTGATGACCATACCGGCCATCCTGAAAAAAGTAAAGATTGGAAAAATCGAACCACTGACAGAGGAATATACCAATGAAAAGTACCGGACCATCGGAATGAAAATCTTTATCCCGGCTCTGTCCATCGGTGTCTTTGCCATTCTTTTTGCCATCTTCCTCCCCGATCTTGGCGCAATCGTAGGAGTGGGTGCGGGTATTGTGGCGTCGGTTATGATACTCATGCTGCTTTCCAGGGAGAACCGGCCTGCGGTTTTTTTGCGGGATTCTGAGCGCCTCCTCTCAACGGTAGGGCCTTTAAGTATGCTGCCGATGCTCCTTGCAAGCCTGGGCGCGGTTTTTACCGAGGCAGGCGTAGGGGGTGTGATTGCCGGTCTCGTCGGCGGGTTGATTCCCAGGGGCAATGTAAATGCGGGAATTATAGTATTTGCAGCCGGGATGGCATTGTTTACCATGATTATGGGAAATGCCTTTGCAGCCATTACCGTGATGACAGTTGGAATCGGCGCGCCGTTCGTCCTGCAATATGGTGCAGATCCTGCCGTCATAGGAATACTGGCATTGTCATGCGGATTCTGCGGAACACTCTGTACACCCATGGCCGCAAATTTTAATGTGGTACCCGTGGCGATGCTGGACATGAAAGACCGTTTTGGCGTAATCAAATGCCAGCTGCTGCCTGCGGCACTCATATTTGTATTTCAGGTTTTCTATATGATTTTCATGAAATAAGGGTAAAAATAAGAAGTGCAGGCTCTAAGAGCATTGAAATGATATACAGGAAGGAAACGGTTATGCAGGATTACCGGAAAATAGAACGGGGCGCTATGATTGTTATAAAAGACTGGCTGCGCCTGAAACCATGGGAAAAACTCATGATTGTGACAAGCGAAAATCATCTGGAAGAGGCAAAAGCGCTGAGGTACTGCGCCCACAAACGGGCAAAGTCTGTAGATCTGATGGTGGTGGAAAGACGAGGGAAGCATGTAGGCGTATTTTTTGACCGCCACGAAAAGGTATTTGATGGTTACCGGGCCGTAATCGGAGCCACAGACTATTCTCTTGTTACCACAAAAGCGGCTAAAAGGGCGATAAACAGGGGAAGCAAGTTTCTGTCCCTGCCTCTGGCGACCAATAATGAAAAATCAATGCTCTCATACCGTTTTATGGGCATGGACACAAAGAAGAGTAAAATGATGGCAGGCATTATCATGAAATATCTGAATTCCTCCTCTGTGATCCAGGTGAAGACAAAGAGGGGGACAGACCTAAAGTTGTATAAGAGAAACAGAACCGCGGGGTTTTTTAATGGAGTGGTGCGGGACGGCAAAGGATTCTCATCCGCCAGCATTGAGGTGTACGTTCCGATTGAAGAGACAAAGACCGAAGGGGTCCTGATACCGGATGGCTCGCTGGGGTATATCGGAAGAGTGGAAGAGCCATTTAAGATCAGTATAAAAGAGGGGCGCATTCAGGAGATGGAAATGAATGTCAGCGGAAAGAAGCTGAAAGCATATATGGAGGATTTTAAAGACCCCGGAATTTATGTGGCGTCGGAATTGGGAATTGGCCTGAATTCCTATGCAAAGTGCAGGGGAAAATGTTATATTGAAGATGAGTCTGCCTATGGAACATTTCACATCGGTGTGGGGCGGAACATTGCCCTGGGCGGGCTACATGAGGCGAACGGGCATTTTGACATGGTGGCGCATAAACCGGATATCTATGCGGATAACCGGATGATCATAGAACGGGGAAAGATCATTATACCGGAACCGCATATCCTATAAAATTCCAAATAGCAGGAGGAAAGATATGAGAGTATTAATTACAGGATTTGACCCTTTCGGAGGGGCAAGCATCAATCCGGCCTATGAAGCGGTAAAACTACTGCCGGATATCATTGGGAGTGCAGAAGTAATTAAGATGGAAATCCCAACAGTTTTTTACCGGGAAGGTGAAATACTGGAGGAAGGAATCCGCAGGCACAGGCCCGATGCCGTCATCTGTATCGGACAAGCCGGAGGACGTTCCGGAATCTCGGTAGAGAAGGTGGCCATTAATCTGATCGAAGCCAGAATCCCGGATAATGACGGGCAGCAGCCTTTTGACGAGCCGGTCTGTGAAGACGGGGAGAATGCGTATTTTGCAACGGTTCCGGTAAAGGCAATGGTGGAGCGCATCCGGGAGAGAGGGATACCGGCAAAAATATCTTATACAGCGGGAACCTATGTATGCAATGACGTCATGTACCGCCTGCTGTATATGATAGATAAGAAATATCCGGAGATCAGGGGCGGATTTATACACGTGCCATTTTTGCCCGAGCAGGTAACTGACCTGCCGGACGGGACGCCGAGCATGTCGGCTGAGACGATTGCACGGGCCATTGAGGGGGCGGTGGAAGCCGTGGTGGAGAACAGGGAAGATGTCAGGACGATTATGGGGGAGACTCATTAGAGCAAAAAAGCGTTGTTAAGTGTTAGGAGGAGGGGGCTTAGAACAAAGCGGGCAAGCCCGCCTCAACTCCTTAAGCCCTCACTCATGAGGGGCTTGCATACTTTGCCTATGTTTATAGGTGCCCCATGGAGAGAGGAAAGCTGATATAAAATACCGTACCCTCCCCAGGCTGTGATTCAACGGTTATAGTACCTCCATATTCTTCTATGCTGATCTTTGTAAAATAAAGCCCAAGCCCGCGCAGTCCGGGATTTCTTTTCGTACTGAATTCATAATTGAAGATCTTGGGAAGGTGATCCGGGTTAATTCCTACTCCGCTGTCTTTGAACGTAATCTCTGCGGAATCCTTCGTATACGCGGCAGAGAGCGTCATAGATCCCTCCATAGGCGTATGCTCGGTGGCATTCATAACCAGATTCTCAAAAGCCCGGAACAGATTTTCTCTGTGGCAGTATATCGTGCATGTCTGAGGAGGCAGTTCCAGATGGTAGTAGATCCCGTTTGCATCGGCGTAAGGCAGGGTTTCCGTGTATACATACCGGAGAAATTCACTGCAGTCCAGATGTTCGGCCGAACCCTTGTGAGAAGTTTCCGTATGAAATAACTGAAGGCTCTGTACATTATTCTGGATCTGTGAGGATTTATGGTCGATCACATCCAGATAATGCTGCAGTTCTTCGTCTAACCAAATCCCGCTGCTTTTCATGTAATCTATATAGGTATTGATTGCCGCTACGGGTGCTTTCAGGTCATGGGCTACAGCAGAGAGAAACTGCTTGCGTTCCTCCATCATAGCGGTCAGGTAAGCCGTTTTTCTCTCCACCTCATCCTGCAGATGTTCCGTCAGATACTGGCGCTGGATCAGCGCTCTGCGGTTATAGTCAGAGATGAGCACGGTGAATAAGGCCACCATAACAAAACCGCAATATTCCGTCTGCCATCCGAAACGCACCGGTTCATAGCGGCCGGCGGTGAGATAATCCACCAAAATACCAAATCCGAATACTGCATTGCCGCTCAAAAGCCAGACATGCTGCGGCTGCTGCAGTGTACCCAGAAACGCGGCCAGAATCAAGTAGGTACTCATTACAAGCTTGGATAAAGCGATGATCTGGCTGTACACGGCGATGAACTGCGGAAACAGAGGGAAAAGTATGTAAAAAGCCAGCATTGGAAAAGCAGCCATAGCTATGGAAAATGTATAACAGGCAATGTAAACCTTCCGGTTCCATACAGAGCCGGCCAGGCGGTAAGTCAGTACGGTCATACATACGAGAATACCAAAATAGGCAGTATCCTCAATAACATAAGAAAGCCTGCCCAGATGAATACCCAGCCAGTGTATGAGCGGATAACAAATGTGTACGGAAAAACAGAGGCATAAAACCCCATAAGCTGCGTACAGGGTATCTGTCTGCCTGCGGAACCATACGGTAAAGGAAACGGCTGCACAGCCCAGTGTAAAAAAGCAAAGGAACGCAAAAAATATAAGCCTGCCGATTACAAGGCTTGTTACCGTATCGGTCTGGCCTAAAACAGGCGGATAGACGACTCCACTGTAGTAATGAGAGTAATTGGAGACCTGTATCACAATTTCTACGCTGCCGGAAGGCAGGGAAACCAGGGCGTTCTGTACATGGACACGATAGTGGTTTTCGGACAAACTGCCATAGGAAAGCAAGAGCTCTCCGTTCACATATATTTTACTTGCAGAATATATTTCCGGCAGTTCTAAAAGCCATCCTTCTGCTGCCGGCTCAAGGTACAGCTGTTTTCGATAAACGGCGGTACCGAAGGGCGATGCATCGGGATGGAAAGATTTAAAATTTCCATATTGACCAATGGTGATGACTTTAGGGCTGTTAAAAACCGCATCATTGTCATTCCAGTTCTCGTCCAGGCTGAGATCAGGATAGAACTCCCAGCCTTCCGCAAGAACATGCAGGGTATTTCCTGTGTAGGTATATTTATTATCCCAGCGGAATGTGAGAGAAAAGAGCGCTCCGATTCCGGCAAGGGAGATAAAAAGAACCAGCAGTGATGCCGCAAGAGCCTTCTTTCCGCTGTGGACCTGGGGCAGGGCCTCCGCCTGCGGCATCAGGAAGGCTGCCTTAATTTTTTGGTAAAACTTTTTATGATTCATGTCTTATTCCGTAAAAACATATCCCTTTCCCCACTGTGTGCGGATGTATTCTTTTTCAGGTGAAAGCGCTTTGATTTTTCTGCGGATCCTCATAATCATGACCTGTATACTATGGGTATTATAACGCTCTCCCCACAAAGCCTCGTAGATCTCGTCCTGCCGGTAAGGGATGCCTTTGTTCTGGCTTAGAAATTGGAGTATCTGGAATTCGCTGAGGGTCAGGTCTAGAGAATTGGTGCCGATGTAAGCCTGCTTCTCATCGGGACAGATATAGAGACGGTAATCCTCCTGCGGACTTCCGGTACCGCTGTTATGTACCCGGGGATGGATCCTCGCTCTGATACGAAGCTCCAGCTCCTTCATACGGTAAGGTTTTACAATATAATCATCCCCTCCGCTTAAGAATCCTTTCTCCAAAGAGGCCTCATCAGTCAATACTGTAAGAAATATAATCGGAATATTGCTCATTTCCCGAAGCACACGGCACAGGGCAAAGCCGTCCTGCCCTTCCATTTGGATATCCAGTATAATACAGTCGTAGGTATTCCTGTTGATCAGCAGTAAGGCGTCTTTCGCGCTGCCTGCCTGGTCAACGGCATATCCCTGCTCTGTAAAGTAGGAATGGTTTAAAGTTAAAATATCAATATCATCATCCACAAAAAGAAGTCTGTCCATATTACACCAACTCTCATAATAGTTAGTTCCATTTTAAATGGGGCAGAAGCTGTTTGCAAATAAAATCGTACATTTCCAAAAATTGTTGTTAATTGTTGTTATTTATTGTTATTTTTTTGTTAAATATAATATGATAAAATGAAATGTATAACAAAAGATGATATGGGAGGAGAAGGGCAAGTGAAAAAAAGATGGAAGATCCCTTTTTTCCTAATGGTTATGTTGGGGTTACTCTTCGTAAACACATCTGCCTGTAAGGCGTGGGGACCGCCTAAACTGGAGGATGAAGAGGCTTTTTTGCAGTGGTATGAAGAGAATAAGAATAACGACGGGGCGGTGTATCAGTTATCGGGTGACCTGAAGCTGACGAAAGGGAGTGAAGAGTCCCCTCTTATGTGGGACGGCCAGGGAAAGGTAACGATTGACTGTGGGAACCATTTGATCCTGGCTGAGAGCAGCCTTGTGATAAACAACCCGAACCTGAAGATTACAGGATCTGAGTACTGTGTGATTATGGTAAGAAATGAAACACTTACACTGGAACAGGGGAAGATAGAGTATGCAGGAACCGAAGGGTTAATCTTACAGGTGCAGGGGGGAAAACTTGCTGGACCCTCACGGCGGGGGCAGTTTACACTCTGCAATTCTGAAAATGCGAGAGATGTAACCGGAATTGTGTATGGAGTTATACAGGATGGTGTGCTCTCAAACCTGGATATCGTACTGGAAGGGCTTGATAAAGCCGTGGGAATCAATAGCTCCGGAATGCTGACAGTTGAGAACTGTGGGATCCGGGTGACAGCCGGGATAACAGCATATGGAATTAAACAAAATTTTGATACGATGGAATTGGTCGTTCGGGACAGTGAGGTGACGGCGGCTGTGTCTGAACCAACAGGAGAGGCGTACAGTGCTTATGCCGAAAGCGGAAAAATTTACTGTGAAAATTCTATATTAGTGCCAAAGCTGGAAGAGGACACCACTTATAAGGTACTTGCTGCAAAAGCCAAAACACCAGTTTATGTGGAAGCCGGGGATTCCAGTGCGGATTGGCAGCTGCCAGCGGCGCTGGATATGTATGTACAGGAGAATGGATCAGACCAGGAGACAGAACTTTCCATTCCTGTTATTTGGGGGCTGCCGGACAGTGTTCTGCAGGAGCCTGGTTATTGTATTATAAAGGGAAGTTTTAATACGGAGAGGTTACCGTATACAGTTATCAATCCGGACGGAGTAGTTCCGGAAGTCACAGTGATCTGTGTACCCCCGGAAAAGATGTTCCTGATTGCTTCAGAAATCACAGATACCAAAACGAAACTGCTGCTGCCCTATCCGTATGGTGCCAGATTTCTTAAAATAGAGTACAGCACAGACGGCAGGAACTTTCGGACTTATCTGCCGAATAGGCCGAACATGATTATAGAGGGGGAACCTGTTCCGGAAAACGGACTCTTTTTGTTCTCTGTATCTTTGCCGGAGGCGCAGAAAGGACTATACATAAGATTTGTTACAGTGGGGGAAAGCATGTTCAGTGGAACCAGCGCCGTGTGGAAAGTAGGAGACGGCGCCAGCACAGGAATTCCAGATGATGCAGGGGAGGAGCAGGGCGGCGACCGCGGCGGCCAGGATGCAGAACCTGATCTGCCGGATGCGAATGATCCGGATACCGTCCCGGACATAGAACGTCCGAATGTACAACCTCCCGTTCCCGACCTTGAAGATCCGGATGCGGAGAACGGAGAGGCAGGCGGGACACCCTCCGTGAAACCACCGTCTGATGGACAGGGAGAGCCACATTGGGGAGAGGGGGACAACCAGGAAGAAGCAGGCAGACAGCCTGGAACGACAGGCAACAAAGAAGAAACCTATGACAGAGCACCTTATGTGAGTTCCGGAGTAAACAGGCAGGAAGGTAATTCAGTTTTGGGCCGGGGTGTTGACGGTATTGGTAAACCGGAGAATGAGGGGAATCGTTCAAATAAACCAGTCAATCCTGCTTCAGAGGAGGCGGTTCAGCACATTGATGCGGAACCGGATGAAAAACCGCTCGATGTGCAGAATGCTGAGCTTGCAGAAGCCGGAAAAAAGGCAGTGAAAAAACAGTATCCTATAGGGATAGCTGTTGTTCTGGTGGTTATTGGAATTGCGGCGGCGGGATATTGGTATGGAAAGAAGGTATTTAAAAAGAAGTAATTGAGATTTATTACCGGACTTTAAATTCAGCCCGGAAGAGGCCCCCTCTTATAGGGGGGGAATAAAGATATATTTACCCAGGTGCAGAGAGTTTGTAGTATATTGATACAGTGGAGGAGCATACTACAAGCTTCCCTGCACCTGTATAGTGTTTAAAAAGCCATTTTATGAGTTTAATAGCATTTCTTGCACGGCGCAAATCCCATGCTTTCTGCTTCAGATAATGTTACCTGCTGTGGATTATTCATGCCACTGCATGATGGATTGTTGTGATATTTACTTCCGCTTTGTGGAATCCATACCATTTGTTCTTGCGGGACTTGATTTGCCTGCGAAGATTCTTGAGCGGCAGCTTCCGCTGCTATCCGTTCCTCCTCAGCTTTTTGGGCGGCAGCCTCTGCTGCTTTTCGTTCCTCCTCGGCCTTTTTAGCAGCTTCTTCTTCGGCTTTCTTAGCGGCTTCTTCCTTAGCCTTTTTAGCAGCCTCCTCTTCAGCTTTCTTAGCGGCTTCCTTTTCGGCCCTCTTAGCAGCCTCCGTCTCAGCTTTTTCTTGAGCTTCTTTTTCTGCAAGTGCAGCCTTGTCCTCTACAGTAATAGTTATGGTATTGCTTTTTATATCACCACATAGTACGTACATAGTGTAACTTCCAGATTTTTCAGTAGTAAATAGTAGGTTATCGCCATCCTTTTTTAGTTCCCCACCAGAAGTTTCGCATTCAATGTCTTTCAGATCAGTATTGGAGGGAGTGGTCTTAACATCTACGGGAATTGCTGTGTTTATATCGTACCGATTATTTTCATCTGCTGAGAGAACAATAGTTTCTAATTTATTATCCCTTGTAAACAGAGTGCAAATTCCACCGAGTACAAATAATACAATAAATACTGTTAAACATCCCTTCCCTTTCTTTTTCTTTGGCTCTTCAGGGAGCAGACTTTCTTTTTTCTTAATAAAACGGTTATTATGGATTTTTTTACTGGAATCTTTTGCGGAAGAGGTCTTTCTCTTAGATACCCTGCTTCCAGGAAGGCTAATGACTGGAGTCCGTTTTCCTTTAGATTTTCCCTTGTTATGCACACCTTTCATTCTATCAGTTTTGGTTTTGCGCCCTCTGTAAGAATCCATTTTTTCATCAGGAGCGTTTTCTTTACTTTTACGAAATGTAAATCCCATTTGCGTAATTCCCCCTTTTCCTTTGTATTTAAGATATAATACATATATATGAAGCCGTCAGGCGTAATAATTGATCTGTCTATGCAAGAAAAGTGATACAATCAATATAGTTTTTTAATTTGCGCCACTTATTTTATACTTGCGTCTTACGTTAAACTACTTCTATTATATACGATTATATGGTAAATGGAAATAATAGGATTGGGGAGTCCAAGTAACTAATAAATAGTAAAAGTTTCCCTCAATTATTTATTTAAGCCCGATAACTGAAAATTGATTTTCTTTTGTTTTTTTGTATGCTAAACTTACACTATAAAAATGCAACTGTGCATGACAAGGAGGAGAGAAAATGAAAGAGTATCCTAAGTTTAAGGCAGCAGCGGTACAAGCAGCGCCGATTTTGCTGGATCTGGAGGCAACGGTAAGGAAGACATGTGATTTTATTGACGAGGCAGGTAAAAACGGGGCAAAACTTATTAATTTTCCGGAAGCGTGGATTCCTGGATACCCCTATTGGGTCTGGATGGACGGGCCGGATTATGGGATGAAGTATTTTGTTGAGTTTTATAATAATGCGGTGGAAATTCCCGGAAAGAGCGTTCAGGAGATTAGTGAGGCGGCCAAGAGAAATAAGATGTATGTTTGCGTTTCCGTTACGGAACGGGAAGGCGGCTCTTTGTATCTGACTCAGCTTTGGTTTAATCCGAATGGGGACTTGATCGGAAAGCATCGTAAGAATAAGGCTACCAGCCAGGAAAAAACAATCTGGGGCGACGGGGATGGAAGCCTGATGCCGGTATTTCACACGGAGTATGGAAATATGGGCGGGCTGCAGTGCTGGGAGCATTTTATTCCTTTGAATGTAGCGGCTATGGGCGGTCAGCACGAACAGATTCATTGTGGTTCCTGGCCCATTGCCATGTGGGATCCGAATAATATGTTTGCAACCGAACAGACACATGCGGCAGCGACTTATTATGCGGTTACCAATCAGGTTTTTTATTTGCTTGCGTCTATGATCTGGACTGAGGATCAGGCGGATCGCATCTGTGAGACAGATGCACACAGAGCAACGATGAAGCTGGGATACGGTATGACCAAGATTATTGCTCCAAACGGTACCGACATCGGGACGCACCTGGAGCCGGAGGAGGAAGGAATATGCTATGCGGATATTGATCTGGGCGCTTATATATCAGGACGCTATATTATTGATACGGCTGGGACGTACTCTACACCGGGCTTCCTGCGTATGACTTTGGACAAATCTGTACATAAGGCGGTAAATATTGTGGGAGATGCGGAACAGAAGGTGATACCTTATAACGAAATTCAGTTTGATGAATTAAAGTAAGATAGTGATAATCAGGGCAGGATATCTTCAGAGCAGAGATATCCTGCCTTTTTTTCTAATCTGGGAAATTCCTCTGAAATTTTTTAGAGCAGAAAAACTTTTTGTGGAAGTTCATGCTAAGGTTAAGCAAATAGCCGAAAATCAGCATCGCGGTGGTGCGCTAAGGATGTAAGCCCTTCATAAGAATCCAGGGTGGAGTTGAAGTGGATTAACTTACTTTTATCCTTCTAGTGTGATGTGAAATTCTGAATAAAATGGCAGAATTTCTGACAAGCCTCTGTGGAAATAGTAGTTTTATTAAAAATGATGCAGACATCCCAGGTGCAAGAGGAATCCTCAAAGGGAACGATCACTGTATTCTCATAAGGATGTTCTCTTGCCGCAAAATCAACCGAGAGGCCAATGCCTTTATTTTGTGATGCAAAAAAGTGGGTGTAAGATATTTCACTGGTCTCGGTGACGGAGTTTGGTTGAATCTGTTTTTGCAGAAAGCGCTGCATATTGTGGTGGTATGGGTTAAATTGCCGCCCAATAAGTGCAAGGTCCTGTCCATTTAGGTCCCGATAGGATATGAAATCTTTATCTGCGTATGGATGATCCTTGTTAATAACGGCGACATGCCTGCATGAAAATAGATATTGGCAATCATATTGGTCTATTTTCATAGGCATTCCTATAACAGCAAGATCTATTTGATTCTGCGCTATCATTGATTCAATCTTATGATCGGTGTCTTCTATATAATCCAGATGTATAGACGGAAAGCTCTTTTGGAATTGTTCTATAAGGTTGAAACCAAAATAGGCCATAACACCATAAGAAAAGGCAGCGCTCACTCTGGCAAGTGCGGTATCACTTTGAATATCTGTGGAGATAGAGTAAAACATATCAAGGATAGTGGAAGATTTGCTATATAATTGATCTGCATAGCGTGTCGGTACGACTCCTTTGGAAGTCCGTTTAAATAGAGTAAGGCCAAGTTCGTTTTCCAGCTTTTGAATAATTTTACTGACTCCCTGCGGTGTCATGTATACGATCTGCGCTGCCTGACTAATACTGGCTGCCTCGTATACACACCTAAATATTTTCATATCTTTTGTATCCATAAAGGGCTCTCCTTAAAAAATACGTATTTTTTAGGTGAAATACCTTCACTTTGGAAATTATTGTACTTTGAATGTATCGAAAAGTCAATATGGAAAGATATATGGTCTGCAATGGTGTAACAGTACTTTGACACTAGCAACGAGCTGCAGTATTAGCGATTCCTGTCATTAAGTATTCCCGCCCGTCGATAAGCCTAAAGTTTTCGGACTTAATTTCAGCCTGTCTAAACTGTTACATATTTTACAGGATTTTAATATTCTTATTTTATTTTAATTTGAACCGCACGCATAAACGTGCTATTCTAAAAACATCAAAACGGCAGGCATTTCAGCCAAATCTGGCCGTTCGATATCTCATCCCGGCGTTTCATATTCGAGACAGATTCCGTGAATGAATACAACATAATAAGAAAGGGGATTGCCTATGAAGAAAGGGCTAAAAGATTATTTTCCACAGATCAGAACACGGGAGGAGGTGATGAACGATATACGAATCAATCCTGTGTCAGCTTATCAGTTTGATCAGTGGGGGGAGGAACTTCAGGAAGAGTTTCTGGATTTCTGCACAGGAGCCAGAGGGGTTAAAATGACGTACGACTCTTTTTTTAAGGAGATTATGAACCCTGAATTACATGCGGAACGTTTGGAAGAACTGCTATCCTTACTGCTCGAACAGAAGGTAAAGATCCATCAGTTACTGCCGAATGAGTCGGCAAGAATTGCAGATGAAAACACGTTGCTGATCATGGACATTGTTGTGGAATTGGAGGATGGCAGCCTCGCCAATATTGAGATACAGAAAATAGGGTATGCATTTCCAGGGCAGCGGGGTGCATGTTATTCTGCAGATTTGCTCCTCAGGCAATATAAAAGAGTGAGAAGCCAGAAGAAAAAGAAGTTTACATATCAAGATATTAAAACGGTCTATACCATAATTTTCTTCGAAAAAAGTACTTCTGAATTTCATGAGATAAAACACACTTATATTCACCGGGCGAAGCAGGTATTTAACACGGGACTAAAGATGAATATGCTCCAGGAGTATGTTTTAATTCCACTTGACATTTTTAAGGAAACCAAGCAAAATAAAGCTATAGAAACGAAACTGGATGCATGGCTTAGCTTTTTGAGTGATGACCGGCCGGAACGGATTATGGAGATCATTGAAAAATATCCGGATTTTAGGGAATTGTATGGGAAAATCTACGAAATATGCCGTAATGTTGAAGGAGTGATGAATATGTTTTCAGAAGAATTACTGGAACTGGATAGAAATACAGTCCAATATATGATCGAAGAGCAGCAGGAACAACTGGATACCTTAAACAAGGAGAATGAAGTTCTGGCAATGGAATTAGCTGATCTCCGGAAAGCATACGAAGAGCAGAGAAATGCATACGAAGAACAGAGAAATGCATACGAAGAACAGAGAAAAGTACGGGAAGAGCAGCAGAGTGCGTATGAAGAACAGAAGAAAGAAAATGAAACACAGAGAAAACAAATTGAAGAACTGAAAAATATGCTTGAAACTTTGATGAGGAATCAGAAATAGGTATTTTATACGGATTGGGAATCTTGTGTTCCTCAATTCGTTTTACTTTATAATAACAATTTTTATGGGGGCATGACAGGAGATGATACGAATCCGCAATTAAAAAAGCCCTGCTATTTCGCAAGGCTTTTCATAACATTTTTAACGACTTCCTGACGGAGCCCTTCATCGGGTTCAGCAGAGGCTTTATAGTCCGCATACCGCGCGGTAATGTACAGGTAATCTGAAAGCCGGTTGATATACTGCATAGCCTTGCTGTCTGCGCCATAGTTCTGGGCTACTTTGCGGAAACGGCGTTCTGCCCTTCTGGCAACCGCCCTGGCAACATCCAGTCTCGCGGACAGCTCACATCCCCCATAAAGTACGAATTCCTTAGCGCGTGGAAACAGACCCTCCAGCCGGTCAATCTCTTCTTCCAGCATAAATGTCTCTTCTTTTGTAAAACGGTAATCCAGATTACGCGGATCTGCAATTCCAGCCATCATTTGAATCAGCGCTTTCTGAATCTGTGAAAGGCGGTCTTGCAGAGGCTGGCTGGCAATGACTTTGGCCAGACCGATATGGCTGCTCAATTCATCGATTGTCCCCAGCAGTTCTATACGGTCATCTGATTTGGAGACACTGATTCCATTCATAAGAGAAGTCTTTCCGGTATCTCCGTTTTTGGTATAAATTTTCATGGTTTTCTCCTCTTTTATTCATATAGAGTGACAGTTCAGACAGGCTTGAACTGTTACCATATTGATGCAATCCGGCACAGCGTCTAAAGCTGCAGCCTATTTGAAAGCCAGCTTTTTGACGGCGCGGGCGCTGTTTGCCCCCAGTTTCCTGCACTGCATTGGGGTGGGATTCTGGTAACTCTCGGTATTGCGGCCTTTTGGAAGGCCCCGCATCTGCATGGCAATCCCTTTTCCCGAGATTCCGACTCCGGAGCCAAGCATGGAATCATTGGCAGCATTCCATGCCAGTTCGTCAGGCAAAGCGGTTTCCATTTCCTTTATTTCATAAAATACCCCTTCTTCTTCAATACCGGCACAAACATCCCTGAGAAAGACGGCATCCGGGTTATTAACATATATGAAAATAGAAGGTCTTTTTATTATCATTTTTCTTCTCCTGCATACGAAAGTACCAATCCGGTGGCTACGGCATTGCGTGGTCCTTCTGTGCCGCGGATATTTCCCCGGCCGCATACGATACGGTAACCGACGAATTCTTCCATCAGCATTTCAGGGATCTCAAAGTCTTCGGCAGAACCTCCGACCAGTACTATATTAGAAATATTCTTTAAATCATGGTTCGGAGCTACTTTTTTCAGAGCGCGGAACGCATTTGTGACAAAAACTTTCTTTTTAGCATCGCGGCGGACCTGAACAATCTTTTCCATCGGAATATCCTGCTCTATGCGGATAAATCCATCTTCTGCCAGCAGGATAACCCGTCCATAGAAGCGGGGGTCAATGGAATCCTCCACAAAGGTCATCTGCCCGTTTTCCATCCGCATGTGGAACAGGCTTTCCACCTTGGCAAGAGGGTATTTTTTAATCTGTTCCGCCATATGCCTGTCGCCCAGGCCCAGCTCGGTCTCGATCAGCATGGAAACAAGTTCCCCGGCTCCTGCCTGGTGGGTCATGGTAACCTGTCCCTCCCTGGAAATGACTGCGGCATCGGTAGAACCTCCGCCCATATCCAGAATAGCCAGGGGCAGCTGAGTGCCAGGGGTTGTAAGAGCTCCGAGGCTTGCCATCACCGCTTCCACGCCGGCTACTTTTACATCTGTTCCGAGTTCCAGTTTCAGTTTTTCGGCGATTTCCTTCATAGGAAGGCGGCGTGTCTTTACCATGGCAGCGATGCCAACCGCTTTTTCCAGGCAGGTCTCCCCTGCCAGGGCGCCGGAGATCAGAACCGGGGCCAGAGTGTCAACTGCCAGTACATCCGTAATATGGATATCCGCTTCGGGGGTATGATCTAAATTCCCCATGCCCTGCCTGATACGGGCAAACATATTCCCCACGTTGGTGTCCGGCTGTCCGCTGATATCACGGATACTGCCTGCCTCAGACACCGCCTGCATGATCTTCGCTGCTCCTTCATCCAGATTCACGGAGGTGCTGTGCTCCCCATCCAGATAAATCTCTCCGGCAGGGAGTACATTTTCACGCACATTTCCGCCCGGAGTCTTCAGTACCACTGCACTGCGCTTTCCGATCAGGCTCTTGGCGATCGGTGTGACAGTGCGGGTTTCCTCTGCATTCAGCTTCAGAAGAGTGGCAATACCATAGGGATTGGACAACATCCGAACAGTCTGTCCGGGAAGCGCCACCTCGATTGCAGCCATAACCTTGTCCGGAAGTTTGTCGATACGTGCAACTTCATCAATGATCGGCAGCTTTTTGCGCAGCCGGTTCTCTACCAGGACAGCCTCGTCTGCCTGCAGGATCACTCCCACAATATCGAGCGTATCGGCCGCCTGATTCAGAATTGCGGCCACCTCCTCATAAGAATAGGTTTGGGGAGCCGCGACAATATATTGTGTACCGGGTATCCCGCGGGACAGGTTCTCAATCAGGAGAATCTCCCCTACTGCCTGTCCGGCTCCTGCAGGAGTGGAAGGATTGTGCCCGATCATGGAGGAATCCGTTATGATAGTCTCTGTCAAAGTCTCCATCGCAGTATCACCGATCACGGGCGCGGCCTCGTTCAGCCGGATCAAAGAAATGTCGCTGATCTCCCTTCCGATCCTGCCCATGGCCTGCTTCAGAGCCGCTTTGATGGCATGGGTATTCGCGACAGTTCCCTTCGTCCCGGTGGTGGGGCAGGAGGCGCTTGTCAGAAAGTGAATCGTGCCGTCGGACGCACTTTCCCCGACGCAGACTTCAGTTGTAGAATTCCCAATGTCAACTCCAGCGATATAACTCAAAGCAGAATCCCTCTTTTCTCATAAACTTCTGCGGCCTCCATAACGAGGCGCGCACAGTTTCTTGCGTTATATTTTTCAAGAAGCTCCTGTGCCATCAGAACCAGTTCTAACTTTGTAGAACGGTTGGGGCGCAGCTTATCATACATTTTCAAAATCACATCATCCGGTACATCGACCAGTTCGGCCGCGCGCTCAAAATTCTTTTCCATGGGATCATTGCCGGCCTCCCGAGCAACCTGTCCCTGTGCTTTTAACACCTCTTTTGATATCTTGATGTCATCGGCGGAAACGCGGTTTTTCATCACTTCATCCAGCGTAATATCAGTCAGCTTTTTACCGGTCCTGGATGTAATCTTTTCTTTTTCGTGTTCTCCTAATGGGTATTGCATCTACTTTACCTCCCATTCGATTATTCCGACTTCAGGGTCCAGCTGTTCCGTCTCGGCTATGTGCATCAGGGCAGCCTTGACCTGGTATTTAGGACGGGACATTGGATCGTTGGTGCAGGGGATGGGAACAACCTGTTCCCCTTTTACATATTTGGCGGCATTTTTACCGATCTTTCTGTAAGTGTCCAGATCCATCAGAGGCGCCTGGGGGAAAAGCTCCAGATTGGAGAGCGGGTACAAATCCTTCTGGTGGATGACGGTGGTTCCTTTTGACTGGATACCGATGCCAATGCCGGAGCCGGACAGTTTTGCGGCCTCCAGGGCCATGAAACATACATCCGAGGTGTCCAGGATCTTTACTACCCTTGGCACCATGCCTTCCTCTTCAATCCCTGCCTTCACGTTCTTCAATACATCGTCCAGCGGGATGCCGCAGATCGTCTTCAAAATTTCTTTTTGAAATGCAGCGCCGACCCCGATGACGACTTCCTTGGGGTCTGACCCCTTTGCGGCCCTTGGGTAAGACGCATAGGATGTCTTTATTTCATTGATTCTTTCGCGTCCTGCCATAGAGGGCACGGCAGCCGGTGCAGGCGCGGCGTCCTTTTTCTGCTTTATCTCAGCGAGGACAGCATCTGTTATCTGTTTTACTAAATCTTCATTCATCTGCATGCTCTTTCCTCCTATATATCCTGCGGATTGATAATATGAGGAATCTTTTTGATTTCCTCCCAGCGTTTGCCCTCGACACGGTAGCCTGTACCGGGGCCCATGTAGTCATTCGGTGTATTAACGCCGGAGAGCACATGGAAATCTCTGTCCAGGATCGCAGCGGTCTGCATATAGTCGCCCGCAACGCGCTGTTTCAGCATATTCAGGACGCTCTCCGCAAGATCCCGATAGCCGGATTCTGCAAGGGCCTTTACCACATCTACGCCGGTAATGCCGCGCTTGAGTACGTCCTCGGCGGACATCAGGTCTGCCGTTACGTCCCGGGGGAGCGTGTCTTTACTTCCGTGGGCATAGGTGACCGCCTCCACCTGTTCGTCGGAGACAGGCGTAAGCCCCAGCTGTTTGAACACGGCCTGTACGGCCTTTCCGGCTTTGCGTCTGACCTGGATGACTTCTTCCTCCGTGACCGGGCGGAGTCCGCCGTCAACCTGCATATCTCTCTGCAAAACGTTATAGTCATCAAAATCCTCTGCATCAAAGTTAGAACCCGCAAACATATTGTCGTAGTTGGGCTCTGCCGCATAGCCGGAAAATATAAAATCGGTTCCCGGCAGGAACTGGAGCATAGTTCTTGCGGTTCTGCGCATATCCGAATTGGAAAAGCTCTGGTCATTGGAGGATGCACATTCCAGGCCCAGCAGTGCAGCAACCAGGTTCTCGCTCATCACCTCCCGGATTCCTCCCGGAACAGCTCCGGGTACCCCGATACAGCTGACAGAACCATTCTGGATCCCCTGACTGCCAGCACCTTTTGTGGCGTAAAGACAGCGGCATTCCAGATACAACATGGATTTTTTCTCACTGTTACCCATCAGCACCTCGGAGCCGGAGCCGGAAGTAAAGCGTACTTTCAGACCGCGGGAAGCGTATGCCGAGTTCAAAAATGCTTTGGAGTAAGGAGTGTCGTCCCCGTCAATAAATACTTTTTCTGTCCCATACACAGAAAGTGTCTCCGCATATGTAGTCAGTCCTCTGATACCAAGTTCCAGTTCGGTGGCTTCCTCGGCGGAGCACTGCGTCAGAACACCGGGGCGTCCGGCCTGGGATCCGATCAGGAGCGCCATAGCGCTTAAGGGTGCATATCTGGCAACACCCATGGTGGTCTCTTCCTCTGCAAATCCTCTCAGGGCTCCTTCTGCGGCGTCCGCTGCGATCTGAACCGGGTCGTCCTTCAGATTGGTAATATGGGCCTGATTGCCGGGAGTTCTGCGCGCGCGCATCTTCTGCATACCCATCATCAGCTCTACAACGTTGAGGCAGTTCAGCACCTCGACCATCTTGGCGGGGGTGATGCCGCTTACAATCTCCAGAATCTCTTTTCTGGATACATGGATGTCCACAATCATTCTGGCGATATCCAGGGACGGGATAGTCATAGACATCTCGGCTCTCTGGATGCTGATGGCATAATCCGCAATAAACTGGTCTATAAAATCGAAATCTTCTCTTTTCTTTCCGTCCAGTTCTATAATTCTGCCATTTTCAATCTTAATGGAAGGCTTGGGATCATACGGGCTGTTCATCGCTGCAAAACCCATCTCCGGCCATTCGTTAATATAACCGTCCATATTAACCGGACGGCGGTCCAGTGTTTCAATACGTTTTGATCTCTTCATTTTCTCTTCTCCTAAGGAATTAGATTCCAGATAGTCTACAGTGCCTTTATTATACAACAATCACAGGGAATTAGCAATGAAATATTGAGAAAAATCCATGAAAAGCCACAAAAAAACAATGAAAACCACAAGAATCAACAAGGAGATGGCTAAGTTATGATATTTAGTAGGTGGAACTCATGACGGGAGTAACTTCGTTACTTTGAGCAGGGAGTGCTATGCAAGGCTTCATGTCCAGAGCGTGTCCAAGGGCATAAAAATAGCCACTCTTACGAGTGGCTATTTTATTAAAGCTGGTGATCCAGTATCCATTTTAATAATCCTTCAAAGGATAGTTCGCTTGAAGCAATTTTCAAAATCGTATCGGACAGCTCTCCCTGCGTGTACTCCAGCTAAATTCGGTTGAGGGCAAGGAACACGAGCATGGCATGTGCGCCAATTCGTTTATTTCCATCAACGAAAGCGTGATTTTTTACAAGGTCAAAGCCGAGGCGTGCAGCTTTCTGCTGAATCGATCCCGTTGAATGCGCAGGCCCTAAGAAGGTAAGTAGATTTATAGGAATGAATGTGCTAAAATACAATCATATAAATTGCAGAAAACTTAAGCACATATTAGTAGCATATATATAATAAATTGTGGAAGGGAGGTGCCTGAAATGCGGATTACCAGTCTGCGGATCAGAAATTTTAAATCCATCCGCAACATGTACATCGAGAATATTGACAATGCCCTGATTCTGGTGGGGCAGAATAATACCGGGAAGACAGCCGTGCTGGATGCTGTCCGCGCGGTGGGAGGCTCCTACCGGATCCAGCCGGAAGATTTTCAGGAGAACAACTCGAATATCGAAGTGTTTGTCTCTCTGGAATTTCTGGAAGAAGATCTGATCCGCCTGCAGAAAAATGGGGTGGTCAGCCAGTACAGGCGCTTCGGAGCATGGGAGGCGGATTTTAGGAGGAAGCTGCCTTCCTTCGATGATAAGGGCATCCTGACCTTTGAGTTTGTGGCCAATAAAGACGGGCGTATCCGCTACAGTGACGGCGTAAAAAAGAACAACCCATATATAAAGGAAGTATTTCCACAGATATATTACATGGACACACAGAGAGACCTGAATCAGCTTCAGGGGGACCTGCTGATGCTGCAGGAGGATGCGCTTTTGAAAAGAATGCGGTCGGGCTGCTGCATTTTCGACCAGGCAAAGCTCTGCAGCCACTGTTTTGCGTGCATCGGTCTGATTAACCAGAAAAAACCGGAAGAGCTGGATGCCTTTGAGGCGGCAAAGCTGCTGGATTACAAACTTTATCAGCTGAATCTGAATGATTTCGCGGGGAAGGTGAATGAGAACTTCCGGAAAAACGGCGGGCAGGATGAGATTATCTATTCTATGAACAGGGACGTAGAAAGGATGCTTCTGGTGACCGCAGAGATCCGGGGCAGGGAGAAGAGAGCGAACCGGCCGGTATCGCAGATGGGGAAGGGCATGCGCAGCGTCTATATGCTGTCTCTTCTGGAAACTTATGCGGAAGGGGCGGACCGGGTTCCCAGCATTGTGATGGTGGAGGAGCCGGAGATTTTCCTGCATCCGAAGCTGCAAAAGGTATCGGGTGAGATCCTGTACAGACTGTCCCGGAAAAATCAGGTGATGTTCTCCACCCACTCCCCGAATCTGCTTCCGAACTTCAGCAGCAGGCAGATTCGGCAGATAGTGCTGGGGGAAGACGGCTGTTCAGCAATCAGGGAGAAGACCGATATCAGCGCAATACTGGACGATCTGGGCTATACGGCCAATGACCTGATGAATGTGAACTTTGTATTTATCGTGGAGGGCAAACAGGACAAAAGCCGGCTGCCCCTGCTGATTAAAAAATATTATTCAGAGACATACGACGAGGAAGGAAATCTCTCCAGAATCGCCATTATCACAACGAACAGCTGTACGAACATCAAGACCTATGCGAACCTGAAGTATATGAACCAAATCTATCTGAAAGATCAGTTTCTGATGATCCGGGACGGGGACGGCCAGGATCCGGAAAAGCTGAAACGGCAGCTCTGCCGCTACTATGAAGAGAGAAATACGGAGGACGCGGATAAGCTCCCCCGGGTTACCCCGCGGAATGTACTGATTCTGCACTACTATTCATTTGAAAATTATTTTCTGAATCCAAAGATCATGGCAAAACTTGGCGTCATAGAATCAGAAGAGGCATTCTATGAGATATTTCTGGAAAAATGGAAAGAATATCTCTACAGAATCCGGAGCGGGAGGAAACTCACGGAGGTACTGGGAAGAGAGATAGCCTGTGTGGATGATGTGAAAAACCATATGGAAGAAATCCGTGTATACATGCGGGGCCACAATCTGTATGACATTTTTTACGGTAGATACCGGGAGCAGGAACAGGAGCTGCTGACCAGATATATCGAGCTGGCCCCAAGAGAGGACTTCCGGGATATCCTGGACGCCATTGACCGGTTTATCTATTTTGAGAGCAGAAAGAAAAATTTACAGGGCCCTGTGGGGGCGAACCGTGTTTGAAACAAAAAATCACGTTAAGTTCCTGCAGTAGCTCAAATATACTCAAAGGGAAACGTACAACAGGAGGAGGAAACGATGCTGACATGTTTTTATATCGTAGAGAAAATCGACGGAGATTATGCAATGCTTAGAAGAATTGACGAGACAGACCCGGCGGCGGAGCCAAAGATGGTGGCCAGGGCACTTCTCCCGCCGGAGATTCGGGAAGGGAGCCGGCTGCTGTACGAATATCTGCAGTACAGCATTGCGGAGTAAATGTAACAGTTCAAAGAGGTCTGCGCATTTACTGCGCAGATCGTACGAAAACATAGTGGCTGCAGGCATCCAGCCCCTCGCCGCAGGCGAATTTAAATGGGCTGGATGCGTAACAGTTCGGGCTTGCCTGAACTGTTACGAGTAAATACCACGTAAACTGGGACAACATCTTGCAGCAAGCAGTTTTATGACACACTCAAGGGAGGCAGAATGAAAAGCGCAGAAGCATGGGAAGTATGGTTTGAACAGAATAAAGAGGAAATGATACAGACAGCGGATGATATTTTCCGCCATCCGGAACTGTCCGGGCAGGAGGTCTATTCTTCAGGGCGGCTGGCCGCTTTTCTGGAAAAACAGGGATTTTCCATTCAGTGGAAGATCGCAGGATTTGAAACCGCTTTTATAGCACAGTGGGGTAGCAATAAGCCGGTCATCGGATATCTGGCGGAGTACGATGCCCTGCCGGGGCTTGGACAGGAACCGGTTTCGGAGTGCCGCACCGACGGCGGTCCGGGGCATGGATGCGGGCATAATCTTCTGGGAACGGCCTGTGCGGCAGCAGCCTGTGCACTGAAGGCGCAGATGGAAGCTGCGGGCGTGGAAGGGACGATCCGGGTATACGGCTGCCCTGCAGAAGAGATTGTCATCGGGAAAATCAAAATGAATGAGGCGGGTGTCTTTGACGATCTGTCCGCTGCTGTCACATGGCACCCTTTTGACAGAAACCGGGTAAGCTACGATATCTGGCAGGCCCAGGACGTGAAGAACTATGCGTTTTACGGTACGGCAGCCCATGCCGCCAAACATCCCGAACTGGGGCGCTCTGCCCTGGACGCCGCGGAGCTGATGAATGTGGGGGTCAATTATCTGAGGGAGCATGTGGCGGATGATGTGCGGATGCATTATACTTACACAAATACTGACGGTCCGGCAAATATTGTGCCTGACTATGCATCCACCAATTATTTTATCCGTTCCGGCCGCAGGGACCGGACGGAGGATGCTTCCCGCAGGGTGGATGACTGCGCACGCGGGGCGGCTCTGATGACAGGGACGAGAGTCGAGATTGAGCTTGTGACCTCCAACAGGGAGATGAAGGTGAACCGGGCGCTGGCAGAACTGTTTTACGAGGCCATGGAACAGATTCCCCTTCCGGAGCATACGGAGGAAGAGCTGGAGTTTGCCCGTAACATAAGCGAAGCGGCAGGACTAAAAAACGACGGCGTTTATTTTACAGAGCTGGAGCCTCTGGAGGAGGAACCGGTACTTCTGAACATCGGAACTGACGTATCGGATGTGAGCCACACCGTGCCCACGGTGATGCTCAGTGCGGCGGTGATGTGTAAAGGTACGCCGCTTCACCATTGGACCACAACGGCCCAGGCGGGGATGAGTATCGGGCAGAAAGGGATGCTGTACGTGGCAGAGTGCATGGCGCTTGGCGGCTGGATGCTGATGAGAGAACCCGGGCGGCTGGAACAGGTATGGAGGGATTTTTCGGATGATAAGGCCGGGGAATAAATAGGAATATCGTAACGGAAAAAAGAGAAAGCAGACAAATGGAAACGGTTCAGGCCCGCCTGAACTGTTTCGACAAATCAGAAGGAGGGAGCGCTATGGGAATTATGGCGGCATTTATGGTTCCGCATCCGCCGCTGATCGTACCGGACATCGGCAGAGGTGAGGAGCATAAGATTCAAAGCACGGTGGATGCATATGAGAAGGTCGCCCGGCGGATCGGGGAACTGCAGCCGGAGACGATCGTATTGATTTCGCCCCATCAGGTCATGTATGCGGATTACTTTCATATTTCACCCGGAGAGGGGGCGAAAGGGGACTTTGGCCAGTTTGGGGCAGGCCAGGTGAAGCTGGAAGCTGCATATGATACAGAGTTCACAGCGTATCTGGGCAGCCTGGCTAAGGCTGGAAAACTGCCGGCAGGAACCTTGGGAGAGCGGGATAAGTGCCTGGATCATGGTACTATGGTGCCCCTGTATTTTGTGAACCGGTACTGGACAGGATACAAACTGGTAAGAATAGGGCTTTCGGGATTCCCGCTGATCAGACATTATGAGCTGGGGCAATATATCGGCAGGACCATAGAACACCTGGGCAGAAAGACGGTACTGATTGCCAGCGGAGATCTGTCACACCGGCTGAAGGCGGACGGGCCTTATGGCTATCAAAAGGAAGGCCCGGAGTACGACGCCCGGATCATGGATGTGATGGGCAGAGGCGCATTTGAGGAGCTGCTGGAGTTTTCCGAAGACTTTTGTGAAAATGCGGGAGAATGCGGACACCGAGCATTTACAATTATGGCCGGGGCTCTGGATGGGATGGCGGTCGCGGCAGAGCGGCTTTCTTACGAGGGGCCTTTCGGCGTCGGCTACGGTGTGTGCGCTTATGTGCCCTTCGGGCAGGATTCTGAGCGGAAGTTTAAAGCGCAGTTTGAGGCAGAGGAAAAAGCCCGGATTCTGGAAAAGCGGGAACAGGAGGATGCCTATGTGCAGCTTGCGAGGCGTACGATAGAGGAATATGTGCGCACAGGCAGAAAGATACAGGCGCCAAAAGGGCTGCCCCGGGAACTGTACAGCCAGCGGGCCGGCGCTTTTGTGTCAATCAAGGAAGACGGGCAGCTTCGGGGCTGTATCGGAACCATTCAGGCAGTACGCAGCTCGCTTGCTGAGGAAATCATAGACAATGCAATCAGCGCTTCCTCCAGGGATCCCAGATTTCCTGCGGTGGAGCCGGAAGAACTGGACAGGCTTGTAATCAGCGTGGACGTACTGGGGGAGACAGAGCCGGTGGCTGCCCCGGATGAGCTGGATGTAAAACGATATGGGGTTATCGTGTCAAAAGGGCAAAAGCGGGGGCTTCTGCTTCCGAATCTGGAAGGCGTGGATACCGTGGAGGAGCAGATTGATATCGCAAAGAGAAAGGCCGGCATCGGCAGGGACGAAGAGGTACGCCTGGAGCGGTTTGAGGTGGTTCGGCATGAATAAAGCTTGTCAGGTATGTATGCACCATTGCAGTCTGGGGCCGGGGCAGACCGGATTCTGTCTGGCCAGAAAAAATGAAAATGGAGCGGTCATATGCGGTAACTACGGCCGGGTAACCTCCATGGCCCTGGATCCGATCGAGAAAAAACCGCTGAAAATGTTCCGCCCGGGGAGCAGGATTTTATCGGTGGGCAGCTATGGATGCAACCTGCGGTGCCCTTTCTGCCAGAATTACGAGATATCCATGGCGGATGAGGCCGCTGCGGGCGCATTGTATATTTCACCGAAGGAGCTGGCCCAAAAAGCGTTGGAGTATAAAGCTGCCGGCAATATCGGCGTGGCGTTCACCTACAATGAACCGCTGGTCGGCTGGGAGTATGTGAGGGACACGGCAAAGCTGGTGAGAGAAGCGGGGATGGTGATCGTTCTTGTCACCAATGGCTCTGCAACTCTGGAAGTGCTGGAAGAGCTGCTGCCGTTTACGGATGCCATGAATATTGACCTGAAGGGGTTTCGTGCGGACTATTACCGGAAGCTGGGGGGCGATCTGGAGACGGTGAAGGCGTTTATCCGGCATGCGGCAGCATCCTGTCATGTAGAGATCACAACGCTGATTGTGCCGGAAGAAAATGACAGCCTGGAGGAAATGGAAGAGGAAGCGCAGTGGATCGCATCTTTAGACGGGGAGATTCCTCTGCACGTAACCCGTTTCTTTCCACGATATCATATGGAAAACAGAGGGCCCACGGATATAGGCCGGGTGTACCTTCTTGCAGAAACGGCGCGTAAGTATCTGAAAAATGTATTTGTGGGGAATTGTTAATATGAAAATAATAGTAGATGCAGATGCCTGTCCGGTGATCGGGATCGTGGAAGCCGAAGCGCGGCAGAATGAGCTTCCGGTCATTTTGGTCTGTGACACGGCACACCTGTTCCATTCAGATTACAGCCAGGTTGTAACGGTGGAAAAAGGCGCGGACTCCGCTGATTTTAAAATTGTTACTATGGCGGAAAAAGGAGATATTGTAGTGACGCAGGATTATGGTGTGGCCTCCATGTGCCTCGGAAAGGGCGTATTCCCGATCCACCAGAGCGGAAAATGGTATACAGCGGAGAATATCGATCAGATGATGTTTGAGCGGCATATAGCCAAAGAGGTCAGGAGAAAGACCAGGAAGAATCATCTCAAAGGGCCGAAAAAGCGGACGCAGGAGGATGATGACCGCTTCCGGGCGTCCCTCAAACGGCTGATTGTGAAAGGAAAGAAGGAGGCGGGAGAAACAGAATGAAGTTCTATGACATTTCGAGGGAATTATTTGGCTCCGCCGTATATCCCGGAGACCCGGCGCCTGAATATGAGCGTCTGATGCAGGTGAGAACCGGAGACGCGTGTAATCTCACATACCTGAAAATGTGTGTACACAACGGAACCCATATGGATGCCCCCAGACATTTTCTGGATGAGGGCAGGGCAGTTGACGAGCTTCTGCTGGAGCAGGTTATGGGCCCGTGCAGTGTCGTAGAATATGACGGCATACTGGACGCAGAGCAGGCGGGGAAGATCATAGCCGGGAAAGAGAAAAAGGTATTATGGAAAGGCAGCGTTGTTTTCACGGAGGATGCGGCCAGAGTATTTGCGGAGGCGGGCATGGAGCTGACAGGTGTAGAAAGCCTGACCGTGGGCCCCGAAGATTCGCCGGCCGGAGTGCATAAAATCCTGCTGGGTGCAGGAATGGCCATACTGGAAGGCCTGTATTTGTGTGACGTGGAGTGCGACGAATACTTTCTGTGCGCCCAGCCGTTAAAGCTGGGCGGATGCGACGGAGCCCCGTGCCGGGCGGTGCTGATAGAAGGTATTTGAATAGCAGGCTTTTATATCATCATATCATCTGTCTGGCATTCAGGTGCCGGATTCTTCAGAAAAACATATTCCGTCTCCGAGGAAAGTTCCGGATGAAAACGATAATCCAATCGATCAAACCTGCGTATCTCGGAAATATTTTCTATGTACTGTTCAGACATCCAGCGGACCATCTCTCCGCGCGCCATCTTCGCCTGAGTACCTTTCATCTTTACTTTCCCATTTATAATCTCACCAAAAATGCAGGTCACCTGAGAATGCGGCGCTCTGACGTATGGCAGAATCGTTTTACTATATTCGGCAGAAGCCAGATTCAGGATCTGAACAGAATCAGATTCCCCGTCTTTCCCGGTCAATAAGTCATACATCCTGCTGCCCCAGAACCGATAAAGATCCCGTGCTTCCTCTGTTTCTAATTTAGCCTGCATCTCGAGGCGGTAAGGGATCACCCGGTCGGCAGGCTTCAGAATTCCATAGAACCCGGATAAAATATAAAGATGATCAGAAACATAATCCCACTGCGAATCCGAAAAAACCTGTGGAGCCATATACTGATACTGGATTCCTTCGTAAGCAAGCAGTGCAGGGCTGGAAGCACGATTCGGAGAGAAAGAATGAAGACGTTCATAATTCTGTTTGGCAAGCCTGTCGCTGCAATGCCACAATGTCTGCAGTTCTTCCAGCGGCATCCCCTTCAAAAGCGTATGTAGATATCCGGTTTCCTCCAGAAAGACCGGATCCGTAAGCTTAAAACTAAATTCATCTATAAGGTTCATTTTTTTAGCAGGTGAAATAATAATCTTTAACATTTCAATAACCTCGTATGAGCTATATTCTCCTTTATTCATCCACGGTGCGGGTGGTTTGGAATAAGCGGAAGATATATAATTGACAGAATCCGTAATATTGACTATAATATACTTAACAAGACAGCCGGAGGGTGAATGCACCTCACCCACCCCGGCGAAAGATATTAAGAAATAGCCGTTTACTTTCTGAGGGTAGGACGGCTATTTTTTATGTTTGTCATAGAAACTTTTTACAAGGGTGATAATTGCAATAATCATCAGCACAAATGTAAAGAGGTTATCATATGTAACGTACATAAGCACCACCCCTTCCTCAAGACTCGGAACAGGTGGGAGCACGTCCCCGGCTGCCTTATTAAGTATATTATTGTCAATGTGCTGTATTAGAACAAATGATCCGATCAGGATATTTCTCCCCAGTCCTGTGGTGTGTAAAAACTTGGCTGTTCTTTTAGAGAATGTTATTTAGAACAGACCGATTCTTTGTCTTGTCTTTTGCTCTTTATAAATTCAATATACCGCACAATATGTTCTTAATATCTCCCATATTTTTTACCTTCTCAAAAAAGTTTAACATTTTAAAGTTAGAAACTCAATGCTAAAATATCCTTTTCCCCCAGACTCGCTTTTCAAAAAGTTTTCTGCTAAAATATGATTCAGAGATCCACAGGAGGTGAGGTCATGTTAAGCAAAGCCAAGGAGCTGTATCTCCGTTTAATCAAAGGCAAACTAGTCAACCAGATTATTTTCGTAATAGGAATCATCTGTTTCATACAGATCATCATAGTCTGTCTGATGTATTTATACATGTATCATTCCAGAGAAGAAGAAATTATATCAAATAATATGCAGATATTACATCAGGCAAACACAAATTACTTTTCCGGGATCGTGGATGATTTATCTGTTGCATCAAAAGAAATGTTTTATGATAAAATATTCTGGGAAAGCGGCGGAGAGGAATCGGTCAGCGAAGATAACCAGATATACAATATTCTTGCAAGTAAATATAATTCGGCAAGCGATATCGACAGTATTTATTTATATTCCAGTGCATCAAACAAATTTTATATAATGGATGAAGTTTCGTTTAACCATATTCCTATTAAATCAACGGAGAATACGCTGTACATATTAAACGGTCATGATCTGGAAGAGATGCCCTGGTATACTGCGGCGGAAACGAGTAATGCATTGGCGGTAACGGTGTCAAAAGAAATCCGGTACGATGAGAAAGATATCATTTGCTTTTCCAGATATATACAGTATCCTTTAAAGAATGACGATTATTATTTTGTTATCTCCGTAAATATCAATAAGAGCAGGCTCGATACACTTTACAGACAGTTTAACAGCGAGGAGGAAGAGTTATTAATATTTGATAATGACCTTCAGTTAATCTACGACAGCGAAGAGCGGGAGGAGAAAGCGCTGAACAGCTTAAAGGATGCAGTCAGTATTCATGACGAATCCGGATATTGGTTCAGACAGAAGATCGATAATAAAAAATGCATTGTAATCGCGGATAAATCCCAAAATGAAGGCTGGACAATGGTAAAGATTGTGCCGGAAGACCAGATTATGAAAGGGATTAAAACACAGTTTATCAGCAACTGCATACTTGTGCTTATGATTTTCGGCCTGGGAATCCTGGTTTTATACTATATAATCAATCGTACTATGAAGCCGATAGAGAATCTTGCAGGTACCATGCGGCATTATAAACAGGGGGAAAGCTACGAGGAGCCGCTGCTGGCAAAGAGAAGCGATGAAGTGGGAACCCTTTATTCCAGCTTTGAGAAAATGAATCTGAGAATCAATACCCTGATCGAATCGGAATATCAGAGCCAGATTCAGGAAAAGCAGGCCAAATTAGAGGCGCTGCAGGCGCAGTTAGACCCGCATTTTTTATATAATACTTTGCAGACAATCAGCGGAATTGCAATTGAGAATAATGTCTTGGAGATCGAGGAGATTAACAATGCACTAAGCGGGATTTTAAGATACAGTCTTAACAACAGCAAGAGCATTGTGAAGGTATCCGAAGAAGTCAGAATTGTCCGGGATTATATGGACATTCAAAAATACCGGTTTGGTGATAAGATCAGCCTGGAGATTAAACTCTCGGAAAAGGCTCTGGATATGCTGGTTCCGGTGTTTACATTACAGCTTCCTGTAGAAAATGCCATCAAGCATGGGATGGAAAAAACTACAAAAGCAGTTCATATCTGTATTTATGATATAATTAGAGAAGACGTATACCCAAGGACATACCGTAACACAAGCCCTGCGGGCGGTGTATCAGCAAAGTTGAAAAATAAGGTATACCCAAGGGCACCCCGTATTTCATACCCCTGCGGGGCGAATTTTCGGCTAAAGCTAAAAAATAAGGTATCCCCAAGGGCACCTCGTATCTCAGGCCCCTGCGGGGCGGATTTTCAGCTAAAGCTGAAAAATAAGGTGTGTGAATTTTATATTGAAGACAACGGCGATGGCGTTGAGACTGAACGGTTAAAGGAAATTCAGAATATGCTGAATAGCAAAGGAGGGGCGCCAGCGAATGGATACGAGCAAAAAGGGCTGGTGAACCTTAACGAACGTATCCGGCAGCAATTTGGCCCGGCATATGGGGTAAGTATTGAACAGCGGGACGGAGGCGGTATTCGAGTGAAGATTAAGGTGCCAGGAGGGAAGGCAGATGCTGAGAGTAGTAATTGCAGATGATGAACGGATTATCCGTCGGACAATACGCCTGATTGGTAATTGGGAAGAAAACAATATGGAGATTGTTGGAGAGGCACAGAATGGGCTAGAGGCTGTTGAATTAATCAAGACTAAGACCCCGGATGTGATCCTGCTGGACATGAAAATGCCCGGCTGTTCCGGAGACCAGGTTCTGAAGTTTATAGCGGAGGAAAAGATGAATCCGTCGGTTATCGTCATCAGCGGTTATGATGACTTTCAATATGCCAGAATCGCTTTAAAATATGGCGCGGTAGATTATATCTTAAAACCAATTAACCGGAATGAACTGAACCAGGCACTGAAAAAGATCTGTGAGCAGCACGCAGACGAGAGCGGCGGAGCAGGTATTGAGCGCAGGAAAGATATTGTCGGGCAGATAAGGGAACGGATCGATGCGGAATATGCCCGGGATATTTCACTGAGCAGCCTGGCTCAGGAGTACTACATGAATAAGGATGTATTGTCCAGGCTATTTAAGAAAAAGTATGGAGTAAATATTACCAGTTACATAAACGAGGTAAGGCTTGCACAGGCAAAGGCATATCTGGCGGCAGGCTATAACATTGCGGAGGCAGCAGAGCTTGTTGGCTATCACGATTGCAGCTATTTCAGCCGGGTATTTAAAAAATACTGCGGGGTATCTCCAAAGCAGTTTATTCTTGAAGGGGATAAGGCTCCTATATCTATGGATGGCGGGTAAGCAATAATTTTCACTCTTTGTTGTATTAACGCCTGCTTTTTTCAAAAGATCGTCATTCATGGCAACGCCTTTGAGCAAATATTCCTTCAGAACGGAATTTGCCAATATGCGAAACTGTGTACCGCGCAGAGATTTTATCTTATATCCGACAGAAATAATGAAATACAGATTATAGTAATCCACATGATAGGTTTTACCATCTTCCGCAGTATGGGCAAATTTTGCCCATACTGATTCTTTTCGTAATTCACCCTTATTAAAAATGTTTCTTATATGCTTGCCAATTACACTTCTGTCTCTTTGAAACAGTTCAGCCATCTGTTCTCTGGTGAGCCAGACAGTTTCAGTGCTCATCTGTACATCTATTTTTGTTAAACCATCTACCGTCTGATACATAATAATGTCGGAATCTTGAGGTTGTATCATTCATTGCTCATTTATATGCCTCTTTTGTTATCATTCTTAAAATATAACTCTCATTCTCAAATTCGGGACAATTCTAAGTTATATGTTAGACGACATTCTCGCCCAGAATTATTTTAGGCATTGTGGTTAGGCATCGATTCCAACGTTTATAAAATTTCTCTATACCAAGCTTAGATACCCTTGCATGAACTTCTTCATTTTCCAATACCCAGTATAAAACATATGTCACCTTACCTACATTTCTTGTAAGACGAATAGGCAATTCCCCCTCTTTAACCGAATTAAAATCTTTTTGGCGGTGAGTGCGTTTTATGTAATGAACATCAATTACACCGTCTTGTTTCAGATAGAATTCAGCTACTTCCTTCATAAGCGTCTCTATTTCATCTAACTTGGTTAATTTAGCTTCATAGATACATATTTCATTAAACATAACTCACCTCTGCAATTTCTAATGTTTTTTCAATTAGTTATCATTCGCTTGAAGTATAAAGAATCCCCACATTGCCTGCCTTCAATAAATTCAGTATACCAAATTATCAACAAAAAATGATGAATGATTTGATAATTTTTTGCATTGTCAGTTTTGTCCTAAAAACAGTCGATATTGTCTATGTATTTCATAAGGAGTTAAATATATGATAATAATAACAAAACAAAGCGAAACCAAAAGGAGGAGGACAAATGAGGAAAAAGAAATTATTATCATTGGGAATTGCACTCGCGATGATCACGGGGCTGGCTGCAGGCGGATGCGCCCAAAAGGGAAGCGGCAGTACATCAGACAGCAGCGGCGCCCAGAAACAGGAATCAAGTGAACCGGTAGAGCTTGAATTTTTATTCGGGGATCCGAACAGGACGGAGATATTCAGCCGTATTGTTGAAGACTTCAATAACAGCCAGGATGGGGTTCACGTTACATTCAATGCAACCGGCACAAACCATCTCGAGGAGTTGATGACCCGGCTGGCGGCCGACGATGCGCCGGATCTGACAAGCCAGCTGCAGGGATTTGAACTTGCCAGTTATGTAGATGCAGGATATATCAAAGATATCAAGGATGAGCCTTTCATGAAATACATCCGGGACACAGAACTGGATACGGTCACGATTGAGGACGGGGTATATGGAATCCCGATGGATACGCAGGCATGGGGCGTTTTCTACAATAAGGAGTTATTTGAACAAGCAGGCATTGCGGACGTTCCGGTGACAGTTTCGGAATTAAAAGACTGCGTAGAGAAGTTAAAAGCATCCGGGATCACTCCGTTTGCCGCGGGCTATGCAACAGAATGGACCATTGGCCAGTTCCTGGGATATGGGGCATCCTCCATCCTGACGCCGGCTGCGGTAGAGTTAGGGGATGACTATAAGAAAGGAAACTGGACCTTTGACCAGCCGGGTATCGATCAGGCGTTTGACGTATTGGATCTGGTAGCAGACAATACACAGGACAGGCCGTTTGATACAGATGTGTCGGGACAATACGCCGCTTTTGCGAAAGGGGATGCAGCCATGATGCTGCAGGGCAACTGGTCGATTCTCCAGATCAGAGAACTGAATCCGGATATCAAAATGGGGATGTTCCCACTTCCGATTTCCGAGGATAAAGAAGACTTGTTGTTCCCGAAACAGTACGGATTTGTAATCAATGTATTAGCGGCATCCGAGGAGGATCCGGCAAAAGCTGATGCGATCAATCAGTTTATGGAATATTTTCTGAACCCGGAAAACGGCGGCGGCTACTATTATGATGAAATCGGTGTTCCAACAGCTAATGCTACAGCGGAGCCTGAATTAGATGAAGCATCCGAGATTCTGCAGACATATCTGCAGGATGAGAAAACAGTCTTTACTTATTATGCATATGAGCCGGCCGGATTTGATGCGGAATCATGGAAAGTTACTGTACAGTACCTGAATTCCGGTACAAAAGACCACAAGAAATTAATTGAGGATTTTGACAATGCATTTAACAAGTATGCGGATGCATTAGATTAGTTGATGATTCGTGACAGTTTAGGCTTGCGTGAACGGTTACGTCGATTCAGAGGCTGCAAAATTGGGCTTACGTAAAACCGTACAATTTTGCAGCCTTTTGATAACGAACGGAGGAGATGTGCAAGACATGAGGAGCAGAAAGAGGAAAAAAAGAGAGGTATACCAAAGGGCACCCCGTAATTCATGCCCCTGCGGGACGAATTTTCAGCGAAAGCTGAAAAAAGAGGTTTTAGATTTTATCAGATTTGTTTTTCCTATGTTAATACTATATGTACTTTTTTTTATACTTCCGTTATTTCAGACTATTGGTTATTCATTTACGAACTATAACGGAATTAATCCAAACAAAGAGTTTACGGGATTATCGAATTATGCAGATATATTGAAAGACGAACTTTTTTATAATGCCATGGGTTTTACTGTGAAATCGGCTGTTCTGCTGATTGTTCTGGCCAACATCGCAGGTTTTCTGTTCGCCCTGGCGTTGAATCGGAAAATCAAAAGCAGGAATGTTCTGAGGGCCATCATTTTCTGCCCTTTTATTTTTAATAATGTAACGGTCGGTTTTATCTGGCAGTTTTTATTGGGTAGATTTATGACGGATTTATATCCGCTGACCGGCTGGGGAATATTTAATACGGGCTGGCTGTCCGATGAACGGCTTGTATTGTACTCGGCTGCGGCTGTTAAGTTGTGGCAGTGTATTGGATATTTTATGGTAATTTATCTTGCCGGGCTGCAGCTTCTTCCGCAGGATCCGGTAGAGGCTGCGGTGATTGACGGGTGCAGCGGCGCTAAGATGATCCGGTACATTACGCTTCCTTTAATGAAGCCGACGATTTTTGTCTGCTTATTCTTGTCTGTCACGGAGAGCCTGAATATGTTCCCGCTGCTTATGAGCCTGACAAACGGCGGGCCGGGACATGCATCGGAGAATATTGCCTTATACATATACAACGAGGCGTTCAAGAGCCACCGGATGGGATACGCTTCTGCATTAGCGGTTGTATTGACGATTGTAATGGCGGTCATTGCCGGCCTGCAGATGAGACTGACAAAGGAGGAAGACTGATGGCAGAAAAAAAACGTACGAATAGGATGATTGCAGTGATTCTCTGGTTGATCTGCGCAGCGATGTTTCTTCCCATGGTTTTTGTAATCATGAATTCTTTTAAAACATTCGGGCAGGTTGTCATGGAGCCGCTTGCTTTGCCGGAATCCTGGAACCTGGATAACTTTAAAGAGGTTATGAACACCGGCCATTACGCAAAAATATTTGGGAATACGATCTATTTCGCGGTGTTAAGCGGGGTTATTGTCATAGGGCTTGGAGCAATGGCCGGATATAAGCTTGCGAGAATGAATAATAAAATCGGACACATTACGTCGGTTGTATTTATGATTGCCATGATGCTTCCATTTCCGGTCATTATGATTCCTCTGGCCGTGACAGCTTCAGATCTTCATATTACCAATAACCTGACGCTGATCTCAGTACTGAATGCCGGTTTCTCCTGTTCGCTGGCGGTGATTATGTACACCCAGGCCGTAAAATCCATACCGAGAGAACTGGATGAGTGTGCCTATATGGATGGCTGCAGCGGATATCGTTTCTTTTTCCAGATCATCTTCCCGCTGTTAAAACCGATCAACGGAACCGTGGCAGTACTCTATTTTATCCGATATTGGAATGATCTGATGCTGCCTATGATTCTGATCTCGAAGAAAGAATTATATACGATTCCACTGTCACAGTTAGCATTTTATAACCAGTTTACTCAAAATAGATGGAATCTTCTGCTGGCCTCCGGGCTGATGGCGATTATACCGGTTGTCATCATATATTTATTTGCACAGAAAACGATCATAAACGGCATAGCAGCCGGGGCTGTGAAAGGATAGGTGCGTATGTATAAAGAGACAAGTATAAAAGATGTTAAAATAACAGGCGGTTTACTGCATGAAAAAAGAATGCTGGCTGCCGGTAAAACCATCCCGTATATTAAAAAAGCACTGAACGATGAGATAGAGGGGATAGAACCAAGCGGGGCATTTGAAAACTTCAGAATTGCGGCCGGTGAGTCTGACCGGGAATTCTACGGGCTTGTATCCCAGGACAGCGATGTCTATAAATGGATGGAGGCGGCCGCATTGGCCCTTCAATATGAAAATCAGGAGACGCTGGCTGCTTTTGATGAGGCCGCGGATCTTTTAAAGAGAGCGCAGCAAAAAAACGGATATTTAAATACATACTATATTATTCATGGTTTGAAGGACAAATGGCATTATCTGAAAGAGTCCTGCCAGTTATACTGTGCAGGCCATTTAATCGAAGCGGCGGTATCGGCGCATCAAGTGCTGGGACGGACAGATTTACTGGAGATAGCAGAAGCGTATGCGGATTATATTGATCATTGTTTTGGACCGGAGGCCGGGAAAATCAGAGGCTATGACGGTCATGCCGAAATTGAGCCTGCACTTTACCGGCTGTATGAGGATACAGGAATTGACAGATATAAGAGACTGGCGGATTTTTTTGTGGAGGAGCGCGGCAGGAAACCATACTTTTTTTCGGAAGAACCGCGGAATACGAACGTGGGGAACAACCTGGTATATGAGCTGGATGAAAGCGATTACAGGCATTCCCAGTCACATTTGCCGATACGTGAACAAAATGAGGCGGTCGGACATGCTGTAAAGGCAATGTATTTTTATACTGCTGCGGCAGATAAGGCAAGGCTGGATCACGATATGGATTTGTTTCAGCATGTAAAGAAGCTGTGGCGGAATGTGACAGAGGAAAAGATGTATTTGACAGGAGCTATTGGGTCATCTGCGTATGGGGAAAGCTTTACATATCCATATGACCTGCCCTCTGATTTGATGTATGGGGAGACCTGTGCATCGATCGGGTTGTTTCTGCTGTCTTATCATTTGCTGCTGATAGAAAATGACTCCCAATACGGTGATATTATGGAAAAAACTCTTTATAACGGCATCCTGGCAGGGATCTCGGAGAGCGGCACTGAGTTCTTCTATACAAATGCACTGGAAATCGATCCGGAAAGATGTGAGAAGAGGCAGGATTACTCGCATCTGAAATATGAGCGCCAGCCATGGTTTGACTGCCCTTGTTGTCCGCCGAACATTGCCAGGCTTTTAATGGGACTTAATAAATATATTTATACGGGTGATGAGCACAATTTTAATATCCATCTTTTCATAAACAGTGAGGCGGATATGAATGGCTGGACCGTAACACAAGATACCGTATACCCCAGAGCGGGGGAGATCAGGATCCGGGTGAGAAAGGCGGACAGCACGCCCGGAGTTCTGAGAATCAGGGTGCCGTCCTGGTGCGGGAAGATACGGATTAAAAAGAACCGGCAGGAAATACACCCGGTGATCAACAGAGGATACGCTGAAATCGAGCAGGAATGCTGGATGGAAGAGACTGAAATTCAAGTAGATATGGAAATGCTGCCCCGGAAAGTGTATGCGTCCCTGCAGGTACATTCTTTGATTGGGAAGGCGGCTGTGATGCGGGGGCCTGTGGTATATTGTGCCGAAGAAGCTGATAACGGGGATCTGAGCGGGCTGTTTTTTAAGAGAAAGGGAAACTTGTCGGGAGACGTGGATTTAATTTATGCGGAGGGATACCGGTGTACGAAAAAAGAGACCGGATTATATGGATGTGAGCCCCCGCAGTTTGAAGATAATGCTATTTGTCTGGTTCCTTATTACCATTGGGGAAACAGGGGAAAGGGCGGAATGTGTGTATTTATGAAAGAAAGGTGATTTGATGTTATGAAGCAGACAAAAATGGAAATCAGGGACGTTTTCTGGAGCGGGCAGATTGAAAAAATGTGCGAAAGCATCATACCCTATCAATATGAAGTACTAAGCGATGCTGTCCCAGGGATACCCAAGAGCCATGCAATTGAGAATTTTAGAATTGCGGCAAAGCTGGCGGATGGTGAGTATGCAGGCATGTTATTTCAGGACAGTGATGTGGCCAAATGGATAGAGGGCGCGGCATATTCCCTTAGAATAAAGGAGAATCCCAAGCTGGAATCCGAGATTGATGAACTGATTGAAATCATAGGACGGGCGCAGCAAAGCGATGGTTATCTTAATACATATTACACTTGCGTGAGAAAGGGGGAACGGCTTACCAATATCGCACACGGTCATGAAATGTACTGCGCGGGCCATCTGGCGGAGGCCGCGGCCGCGTATGCAGAAGCGACGGGAAAAGAACGGCTGCTGCAGATTGCAGAGCGTTATATGGATTGGTTTATGGAAAGAATCGGTCCGGAAGAGGGGAAACTGCATATCTACCCCGGGCACCCGGAATTGGAACTGGCGCTGTACAGGCTTTATCAATATACCCAAAAAGAAACATATTTGGATTTTATGAAATACCTGTTATTAGAACGGGGAAAGCAGCCCTCTTTCTTATTAAACGATTCCGGATTCGGTGAACAATTTAAGGATAAATGGTTTGGACTGGAGTATCACCAGGCACAGAAACCAGTGCAGGAGCAGCGCGAGGCGGTGGGGCATGCCGTCAGGGCCATGTATTTGTATTCCGGTTTAGCGGATCTGGCATACGAAACAGGAGATGAAAAGACCATCCGGGCACTGGATGCGCTGTGGCAGGATGTGACAAAGCGAAAGATGTATATTACGGGAGCAGTGGGAGCGGATGAGCATGGAGAGGCATTTTCGGTTCCATACGATCTTCCAAATGACCGGGCATATGCAGAAACCTGTGCGTCAATCGGCCTGGTGTTCTGGGCAAGACGGATGCTCCGTCTGAAGCTGGACAGCCAGTATTCGGATATTATGGAACTGGCATTGTACAATGGGGTATTGAGCGGTATGTCTGACAATGGCAAAGAGTATTTTTATGTAAACCCTCTTATGCTGAATCCCCGTGAAGCCGATCAGAGATACGACCTGAGGCATGTGAAAACAAGCAGGGTAACCTGGTTCGGATGTGCGTGCTGTCCGCCAAACGCGGCAAGAACCATCACGTCATTAGACAAATATGTTTATGATTATAATCAGGAAGAAAATCAGTTAGCCATTCACCTCTATATTGGCGGAAAAATATATTTGGAAGAGGGGGGCCTGTGGGAGATCACGGGAGATTATCTGGGAGTCGGAAGACTGGAAATAAAGTATTCCGGCCAACAGAAAGAAATGTCTGTAAGACTCAGGAAACCTGGCTGGAGTAAGAGCATTGGCGTATTGGTCAATGGAGAAGAAATACAACCGGAAGAAGTTACAGGATATATGGGAATAAACAAGGCGTGGCGTGATGGTGACGTCATTCAACTTCAATTTGACATTCAAAGCCGGTTTGTATATGCAAATCCCAAGGTATCTGCTGACAGCGGCAGAGCAGCGATATTGCGGGGCCCCATTGTTTACTGCCTGGAGGAAGCTGACAATGGAGAAGACCTGAATGCGCTGATCGCAGAATCGATTTGCGGGACACAGGAAATGGGACAGGAAAGAGAAGGCAGAGAAGAGATTTACCCGCCTGTTTATATACGGGGGTATCGGGAATATCAGAATTCGGGCAATCATGAACTGTATTCATTTGAACAGCCGGAGAGAAAAAAAGTCACCATGAAGGCGGTTCCTTATGCACGGTGGGGGAACCGGGGGATTGGGGAAATGCTGGTTTGGGTTAGGCGTTGACTAGCTTTGGGTTGGGCGATGGATGGGGGCGCAAAATGAAGGGCTAGCCGAAAGCCTGCCAAATGCACATATGCCGCCTCGAAGTGCGGACACGAACCTAAGAAATTCTAGGAAGCCGGCAGCCGAAAAAGCGGGGTACAGGCGGCACATCACGAGAAATCCGATGATTTCTCGCGCTGGGCCGCCTAATTTTGTGATTCGGTGATCACAAAATTTCCCCGCTTTTTCGGCTGTCGGCTTCCAAGAATTTCTAAGGATCGTTTTAGCACTTTGAGGCGGCATATATGCATTTGGCAGGCTTTCGGCTAGCCCTTCATTTTGCTGGGTTCATCCAATCGGGAGGAAAGCTTGTCTACTGGGGGGCTCCTTAAGTGGGGCGGCGTATTGATTCGTTTGGTGGAACATATTGTACTCATTCATTTACTATAAAATAAGCGTATTCTATTTGCACCAGGGAATATTATAAACAAAGGGCGTACTGTAACGAAGGGCGTACCGTAACAAAGGGGTTTCGCAGAGTATTTGTACGTGATACAATGGTGCTATTGAAAGTTATGGGAGGCATATGTTATGAAGAGGATTGTACTGGGCTCTGCATCACCCCGGCGAAGGGAGCTGATGACGCAGATTGGGCTGGAGTTTGAAGTCGTGGTAAGTGATAAAGAGGAGCGTTATGATAGTACGGTTCCCCAGGAGATTGTGAAGGAACTGGCTTTGATGAAAGCGGAGAATGTGGCGGCTGAACTTGGTGCAGAACATGGATTGAGGGATACGGTTATTATTGGGGCGGATACGATCGTGGCTGTGGACGATAAGATATTGGGGAAGCCAAAGGATGAAGCTGAGGCATTTGAGATGCTGACGGAACTGCAGGGCAGGGCGCATCAGGTGTTTACCGGGACGGCCATTTTGGATTATGATGAGGACGGAGTGTGTCAGACTTTGAATCATGTGGTTGAGACCAAGGTTTATGTACATGCTATGGAACGGGACGAGATTCTGTCATATATCAAGAGCGGGGAGCCCTTGGATAAGGCAGGCGCATACGGGATACAGGGGGCATTTGCGGCTTATATTGATAGGATAGAAGGGGATTATTATAATGTAGTGGGTCTGCCGGTTTCTTGTTTGTACCAGCAATTGAAACAGATCGGAGGGGGTTACGTTGAATAAGCGTGAGGCATCAAACTGCGAATACTGTATGAACTATGAATATGATGAGGATTATGAGTGTTACGTCTGCATACAGAATCTGGATGAAGACGAAATGGTTCGGTTTGTAAAAGGGGATTTTCATGAGTGCCCGTATTACAGGCATGGGGATGAGTATAAAATCGTAAGAAAACAGATGTAAAGGGGGGCTGGCCCTTCTGTAAAAGGAACAGCTTCCTCCGCAAAGGGGTCAGACCCCTTTGCTCCAGAGCATGGCTCCGTTATCGCGCAGCCATTTCTGGCAGCTTTTGTAATTAGGAAGTATCTCTTCTACGATGTTATAAAATGCGGCTGAATGATTCATCTCTTTTCTATGCGCCAGCTCATGGACTACAATATAATCGAGCACATCTTCGGGGGCAAAGATCAGCCGCCAGTTGTAGTTGAGATTTCCTTGGCTGGAGCAGCTTCCCCATCGCGTTTTTTGTTCCCGGATGGAGATGCGTCCGTAGGAGACGTGCATGATGGATGCATAGTAAGCGGTTTTTTGTGTGAAAATATCTCTTGCTATTTTAATGTAACGGCTGCGCTGCTGTGTGGTAAGCGGCTGCGGGGCAGGCTGTGGAGTTTGCTTCGCTTTCTCGACGTATTTGAGTACCCAGGCTTCTTTTTCTTTGAGAAAACGGTCGATGGAGGATCTGGGGCAGTTTTTGGGGGCGCGGACTTTGACGCTGCCCTCCGTTGTGATTTGTATGGCCAGTGTTTTCCGGCCGCTGTATATAACTTCATATGAAAATGGATGTTTCAATTTGATCACCTCCACAACAGTTTAGCAGGGATACCATTAGAGTTCAAGATAGAAAAGGAGTCTTTTAAGAGTGGAAAAACAGAAGATTTTAATAGTGGAAGATGACCTTGCCCTTGCAGAAGGGCTTCGGATAAATATGGAAGCGGCGGGATTTTTGGCAGAGGCAGTGTATAACGTACAGGATGCGTTTCTGCATCTGGAGACGGCCCAGGCGGATCTGCTTTTGCTGGATATCAATCTGCCGGATGGAAATGGAGTTGAATTTGCGGAAAAGGTGCGCCGTATGCTGAATGTCCCCATCATATTTCTGACAGCCAGGGATATGGATGAGGATATGATTGCCGGATTCCGGGCAGGGGCGGACGACTATATTACAAAGCCGTTCCATATTCAGGTGCTGGTAGAGCGTGTCCGGGCTGTGCTGCGGAGATATCAGCCTTCTATGGAAGTGAAAAATCAGATGCAGACAGGGAATCTGATGATCGACTTTGAAAGCTATACCGTATTGAAAAGCGGAAAGCCGCTGTCCCTGACTCCCACGGAGTTTAAGCTGCTTGAGAAGTTCTTAAGAAACCCCGGAATCGTCCTGACAAGGCAGGTGCTGATTGACGAGCTGTGGGATAATGATGGAAATTTTGTGGATGAGCATACGCTGACGATTTTTGTGAGCCGGCTTAGGTCAAAGATAGCAGATAACGAGTTTACGTATATTAAGACCGTATACGGGACCGGATACCGTTGGACAGGAGCTGAAAATGGATAAATGGACAATAGCCGCCGCCGTGGCTGCCGTCGTCGTCAGTGCACTAGGCACGGGACTGATTATGTGGATTAATATGCGGAAAAAATATATTGCATTTGCAGAGGACATTTGTGAATCTATAGACACGATCCTGCGGGGGGAGTCTGTGGAGAACTTTGTTTTGGAAGACGAAACCCTGTCTTCAAGGGTACAGATGAGATTGAAGCGGCTTTCTGATATTACGGAAGCTGCGGCAAAGAAAAATGAGGACCAGAAAAAGGAAGTGCAGAGCATAGTATCCGATATTTCCCATCAGCTGAAGACACCCATTGCGAATATCACCATGTATTGCGATACGGTTCGTCAGAAAGAATTGCCGGAAGAAACCAGGGAGAAGTGCCTTGAGGTGCTGGGCAGGCAGGTTGGAAAACTCGAATTTCTGGTACAGTCTCTATTGAAAATGTCCCGTCTGGAGACCCATATGATCTCCATCCACCCCGAAAGAAACAGCCTTAGGAATACGTTGTATGAAGTGTCTGAAAGCATCCGGGTGAAGGCGGAACAAAAAGGGCTGCAAATAGAAGTTGAGTGCCCGGATGACATCTATCTGTATTACGATGCCAAATGGACCGCTGAAGCAATCTTTAATATTGTGGATAACTCTGTAAAATATACAGCGGAAGGTGGAAAAATCCGTATTCATGCTGAACCCATGGAAATTTATACGAAGATTGTCATTGAAGATAACGGCATGGGAATTGCAGCGGAGCATGTCAATGATGTGTGCAAACGTTTTTTTAGAGAGGGAAAAGCGAACAGCACGGAAGGGGTCGGGATTGGCCTGTACCTTACCAGAGAGATTATCACAAAACAAGATGGATATCTGAAAATACAGTCCCGGGAGGGGGCCGGGACTAAAGTGGCGGTCTATATTCTTAACAAAATAAGTGAAGATTCTCCCACCTCTATCGGTGGAGAGCTGAGACACGAAAAACAAGATTAAGAAGGCGGGCGGAGCGGATTCAGTATCCCCAACTGACATGATGTCAATCTACACATCTATAAGCTGCAGCATACTGATTGAAATTACCGAGCGTGTATTGAAACAATAAGGAAACGGGGACTGACCCTCTGTGGGGGTCAGAACTCCGTTTTTGTTTGTACTATGATGCAATAGAAAGTAAACTTGACGGCAAAGTGGGAGTGATTAAAATAAAACCTACAAAATTCTTATGTTTTTCGAGAGGTTTTTGAAACATTTCTTTGATATTCTTATTACAGACCAAAAAACGGTGTTCAAAGGAGTGTTTAAAATGAGTATACTGAAAACAGAAAATCTGAAGAAATATTATGGGAAAGAACCCAATGTCGTGCGCGCGCTGGACGGCGTATCCCTGGAAATAGAAGACGGCGAATTTGTGGCGGTAGTCGGGACATCCGGCAGCGGCAAGTCGACCCTTCTGAATATGATGGGCGGCCTGGATGTTCCCTCATCGGGAAAGGTCATCATAGCGGGCAAAGACCTGTCGGGAATGGATGACGACCGCCTGACTATATTCCGCCGCAGGAGGATCGGATTCGTATTCCAGAACTACAATCTGATCCCCATACTGAATGTGTACGAAAATATCGTGCTGCCGGTCTCTCTGGATGGAGAGAAGCCGGATGAGACCTATCTGAAAAAAATCATTTCGCTTCTGGGCCTGGAGCAAAAGCTGATGGAAATGCCGAATAACCTATCCGGCGGCCAGCAGCAGAGAGTGGCAATTGCCAGGGCGCTGGCTTCAAAACCGGCAATCATACTGGCGGATGAACCCACCGGGAATCTGGATTCCAAAACCAGCCAGGATGTGCTGGGGCTGATTAAAATGACGAGCAGACAGTTTCACCAGACAGTTGTCATGATCACTCACAATGAGGAGATTGCACAGCTTGCCGACAGAACCATCCGCATCGAAGACGGAAAGATCAGGGAAAGCAGGTGGAATGCATGAGCCGGAAGTCATCAGGGAAAATTGCTGTAAATAATAATGGCAGGACGGTAAGAAGTCTGGCTGCCAGCAGCATAAAAAGCAGCAAAATGCGTAACTTTTTTATTGTAGTTACGATCATCCTTTCCGTCAGCCTGCTCATGGTCATGGCCTTGTTTTACGCGGGTATGGACACGGAAAGGGCGCGCCAGGTTGAAAAAATGCAGCATGTTATTTATTACAAGCTGGACAGACAGCAGCTGGAGGAACTTTCACAAGATAAACGGACAGAGTATGTCCTGGGGATGAAAAGCGGCCAGGGTATGGAAGTGGACGGCAAAATGGTCCAGCCCGTGGCATATGACAGTGAACCGCTGAAGGCAGACGGGGTTGAGATTGATACAGTAACTCCGGTCAAAGGAAAAGCGCCGTCAGAGATAAACGAAGTGATGCTGTCGGATGCACACTGCAAGGCGCTGGGGCTTCAGGGGGAACCGGGCGAAAAGGTATCCTTTACCTTTTTAGACGGAACAACCGAAGAATTCATTCTTTCGGGTGTCTTTCATTTGGATAGCCCGCCAAAAATATATAGCGTTATGCTTTCCCAGAAATATGCGGAACAGGGATCACAGCTGAAAGATGTGGCATACGACGGTATCGTGCGTATTCATGATGCAAGAGAAATGAAGCAGCAGAAATTTTTAGATACCATACGCACCATAGCGTCAGATTATGGTATTGCCAGAAAAAACGTCAATGAAAATAATTTTTACCTGGATACATTATCCGGCGGCGACCGGCAGGCCCAGCAAAACATGTTGTTGATTGGTGTAGGCATCGGGATCCTGTTTGTCAGCGTATTGGTAATCTACAGTGTATTTTATCTCTCAGTGGTTGGCCGCATCCGGCAGTTCGGGCAGCTTAGGACCATCGGAATGACAAAGCGCCAGATCCGCAGAATGGTTCGCTACGAGGGGCTGATATTATGTGGAATCGGAATCCCCGTGGGACTTTTGATTGGCGGAGTAATCAGTTACTTCCTGAAACCGGGCGGCTGGAGCTGGAAGAACACGCTGCTGATCGGGGCAGCCGTCATTGCGGCTGACATTATAACGGTGCTTCTGTCAATCCGTAAACCGGCATCCATTGCCTCTGCAATTGCGCCTGTGGAAGCAAGTAAATTTTCCGGTGTTGAGACGGAAAAACCGAAAAAAGGCAAAAAGAACCGGCGCGCGGAGGGAAGACGTCAGGATGGCGGACACAACGACAGAAGTAAAAAAATGTACCGGAATCTTACGCCTATGAATCTGGCCTCCATGAACCGCACGAGAAACAAGAAAAAAACAGCTATGACAATGGCATCACTTGGCATTGGCGGCGTTTTGTTTATGCTGGCAGCGTGTTTCATCACATGTACCAGTCTGGAAGGATATGCGAGCCAGGGCCCGTACCGTTTGGGGGAATTTGTCATTAACCTTTCCTACAACGTATCGGAAACAGCGGAACACGGACAGACATCCATTCAGGAGAATAATCCGATCAATGAGGAGCTGATCAGGCAGCTTGAGTCTATTGACGGGGTGGAAAAGGTCCAGACATTCCAGGAATTACACGCCCGCTGGGAATCCCATGATGAAACAGACGAGGAGAATATGGTGTCCTTTGCTGAAAATGAGGTGGAAAAACTGAAAACCATGCTGGAAGAAGGCGACATTAACTATGACAGCATGGTACAGGAAGATCAGCTGCTTATACAGCATAATGATTCAAACAAAGAAATATATGGCTGGAAGTATGAAGTCGGGGACAAGGTAAAACTGTCTTGGTATGACGGCGCAAATGAGGTAGAAAAAGAGTTTACAGTTGCAGGAATCCTGGATACGAATGACTATATAAACTACAGCAATAATTATGGGAACTTTATCCTGCCGGAGGAAACATTAAACCAGATGGCGAACGGCCTGAACCTTAACAGTCAGATCGTTGTGAAGGTTGACCGTGAAAAAGAATCCCAGATTGAAAAGCAGCTGAATGCGGTAATGGATGAAAATCCGATGCTGACAATGGGGACGTTCAGAGAAATGCTGGAAGAGAGTGAAAAATCCTTTAGTATTCTGTTTTCGGTCATGCTGGGGTTAAGTCTTTTCATCGTGGCATTCAGCATTCTGAATATGATCAACACATTAATCACGAATATTCTTACTAGAAAGCATGAATTTGCTATGATGCAGTCCGTGGGAATGACGACAAAACAACTGTCCCGTATGATACAGACGGAGGGCCTGATGCTGACAGCCGGGAACCTGGTCATCACACTGGTTTTTGGAACGGCGGCAGGGTATGGTATGGTTAAGATATTTGAATACTTTGGGGTCGACTATATGAGTTTCCGGTTCCCGGGGTGGCTGTTCCTGGGGTATGCGGTGTTTACGGCAATTGTTCCTATGATTGTATCCGCGGTTATGATACGCGGGTTTCAGAAAGAGGCTTTGGTGGATCGCTTGAGGGAGTAGGGGTGTACGCATTGAATAGGCAGGGCGGAATTTATGTTGTGCCTGATCCCCATCCGCCGCCGTCCTGAGATTCACCCCCCGGGAAAAGCATCTTTCCTACAGTTTGTATGGGCCAGCCAAGGGGAGTGTAAGCAGCAGGCATCCAGGCTTTCAGGCGTTTTAAACCGCCCGAAAAGTCTGGAAGGCCTGCAGCTTACACTCCCCTTGGCGTCCGCCCAATCAGCAATTAGCGTTTCCCAAAGATATCACTTGCAATTATGCCGGTTTCTTTTTATAATGAGGAAATGTATAGTTTGCTTGTTTATGAGGACATTGATGTGCAGCAAAGATGGATTCTGAAGGGATGAAGGTAAGATGAAGGATAGTGATAAGAAGGAAAAACACCGCTTCCGCAATATGTGGAAGGCGTTAAGTATGGAACTGAGGGAGCACAAAAGTTCTTTTATGGTATATTTTGTGCTGCGTCTGCTTGTGATTATAGTGATGATTCTGCAGATATTTAATAAGAATTATGAGAATGTGTTTCTATGTATCCTCACTCTGCTGCTTCTGGTTATCCCCAGCCTGGTCCAGGTGACGATGAAGATAGAACTGCCGACTACTCTCGAGATTATTATTCTTGTTTTTATATTTGCTGCGGAAATTCTGGGTGAGATACGGGAGTTCTATATCGTATTTCCTTTCTGGGATACCGTCCTGCATACGCTGAACGGATTTCTTGCGGCGGCAATTGGATTTTCGTTAGTGGATCTCCTCAACCGCAGTGAAAAAATGGTGTTCAAACTGTCGCCGCTGTTCACAGCCATTGTGGCTTTTTGCTTTTCTATGACGATCGGGGTCATCTGGGAATTTTTTGAATTTGGCATGGACCATATTCTGGGGTTTGACATGCAGAAGGATACGATTATTCATACCATCCGATCGGTTATGCTGGATCCGGCAGGCGGTAATAATGTTGCTGAGATTGGAAATATTACCAGTGTCGCTGTCCAGGGGAAGGATCTCGGCCTGGGAGGCTATCTGGATATTGGCCTGATCGATACCATGAAAGACCTGATGGTAAATTTTATCGGGGCAGTAGTATTCTCTGTCATCGGTTACTTCTATGTGAAAAATAGGGGAAGAGGACGGATGGTAGGACGATTCGTTCCACGGAAAAAGAAGGAGGAACGGGACTTCCTCAAAATCGTGGAAGCGCAGGACGAGAAGGAGCAGGAACAGCAGGAGCATGAACAGGAACAACAGGAACGTCCCGGCAAAACAGACCGGACGGAGAACTCCGGGGTAAAATAATACGGATTCTCAAAACTGTAACAGTTCAGGACGGCCTGGTTTGTTATCAAAAACAGGCTGTCCGGCCTGTCATATTTAAACGCGGAAAAGCCGCATCTTATGGAAGATACCATAAGGTGCGGCTTTTCCGCAGTTAGAAATCGTACGATACGCTGCGGGCTTACCTGCCCCAGCATTGGAATAGGTTACGGGTAATTTCTTCGGATGCTTCTTTGAGTACCGGCAGATAGGGCAGCAGTTCGTCGGTGTCTTTTATACCGACAAATCCGCTGAATGACAGTGCAGCTATGATATTTCCTTCACTGTCCCGGACAGGAACGGATATGCAGCTGCCGTTATCAGAGGACTCTCTGTGGTCAAAGGCATATCCTCTCTTTGCGGTCTTTCGGACTTCCAGCCAGAATTCGTCCGGATCAATGATGGTATAAGGGGTGAGCGGTTCCATATCGCAGGAATCGACCAGCTTTTCTACCAGGCTGATCGGCAGCTCGGACATTAGAACCTTTCCTCCCGCACATGCGTAAAAGGGAAGCTCGGAGTACAATGCCGGTACATAGTTTACAATGCTCTTAGTGCGGGACTGCTGCAGTACGTAGCAGCGGTGCCCTTCGCGTACGATCAGATTCATGGGCTGGCCGTGTTCTGCTGTGCAGCGGATCATAGTCAGTTCCGCCACTTCTTTTAAGGCCAGATAGAGGTTATTTTTCTCGATGACAAAACTGATCTTCTGGCCGGTTATGTAACGCCCATCGTTACACTGGTATACCCAGCCATTTACTTCTAAAGTCTTTAAAATGCGGAAAGCAGTTGACGGATTAAGCTCACAGCTTTTTGCAATCTCGTTCACTCCAAGCGGAGAGCGTTCCTTGCGGAGGATGTCCAGTACCTCTAAGGCACGGTCCACCATCTTGATGGTTTCTACGTTTTGTTTTTCCATGATGCGTACCTCCTTACTATATACTATGATATCTTGCTAAAGGGATATCAAGTGTTCCATCCGGCAAGTTATTATTGGAATATTTATTTCATCATAGTGTAAAGCGAATATATACTACATTTATACCATTTTAAAAAATGTATGTCAATATGTTGAAAGAAAATGGGAGAATTAGATGAAATACTTATTCCGAAAAAACAAAATCCATGAGGGGACGCGTTATACCTATGTGAGCGGACAATAATAATTTAGTGATATTAATTGGGTTAAATGAATTAAATTGAAATAAAAACTATAATTATGGAATATAATCAAAAATATCTGAAAATATAATGAAAAATTTAAAATATAAAAAGTAGAAAAATGTAGTTGACAGACCATAAAAATCGTTGTATATTGAAGTTACGGAATAGCCATTCCGAAAAATGAAATAATTCCACGGGAATGAGAATCAAGAAAATCATTCTAAATGGAATAAGACCATATTTTACATATTGGAATGACTATTTTAAATCTAATCAATTATAATTTTTAGAGTAAAGGAGAACGAGAACAATGGCAAAAGAAAAACTGAACGGCATCTACATCCCAATGGTGACACCTTTTCATGAAGATGAATCCATCAACTTTGCAGGAATCAAAGAATGCACGGATTTTCTGGCTGACAATGGCGTTACCGGCATTATTCCCTCCGGCAGTACCGGCGAGATGGTTGCGATGACTCCTGACGAGCAGATTGCAGTGAATGATGCGGCGGTGAAAGCCGCAGACGGAAGGATTAAAGTCGTTTGCTCAACCGGCGCATACCGGACAAAAGACGTAGTTAAAATGTCTCAGGCAGCCGAGGCAGCGGGTGCAGACGGCGTTATGGCAGTAACACCGTGGTACATGGCTCCGAATGAGAACGAACTGTTAAAGCACTATGAGACAATCCGTAAAGCCATTGATATTCCGATTATGGTATATCACAACCCCTACTATTCAACTTGCCTGATGAGCGATGAATTTATGGCAAAGCTGTACAACGAAGGTTTTATCGACGCGGTGAAGGAGCGTCAGGCGGATGTGTACAGACAACAGGATCTGAGATACCTTACAGACGATGATTTTGCGATCTTCTATGGTTACGATATATGCCCTGTTGAAAGCGTGAGCTGCTGGGCAGACGGATGGGTATGCGGTACAGGAAACCTTTTCCCCAAGGAGAATACGGAAGTATTCAACCTTGCAAAAGAGCGGAAGATGGAAGAAGCGATGACTGCCCACTTCGAAAAGATCCGCCCCTATCTTCCGTTATTTACGAAACCGACAGCAGACGGCATGCCGACGCCTTGGCTTCAGATTATTAAAGAAGGCCTTAAACTCCGCGGCGTAGATGCCGGATACTGCCGCAAACCGGTTATTTCAGAGCTTCCGGCCGATGTTATGGAGACCCTTAAGGCAGTTCTGAAAGAATACGGGTATCTTGCTTAGCCTCCAGGAACAGGATCTGGTGCTTTCACGTGGAGAAACTTAAAAAAGGTGGATGAGATTTTGCTGAATTGCAGGCTCTGACAAGCCTGCAATTCAGCGGGAAGGAATGGATAGAGTTATGAAAAAGAAAATAATTAGTTTGATCTTATTGTGTACCCTTGTATTTAGTACGACACTGTGGGGCTGCGGTTCATCTAAGGATACTGCTGCAGACAGCGCAGATACGTCGAAGGAAGCTTCGGATGAAACAGAAACCACTGACGGCAAAGGCGGCAAAACAAAGATCACAGTTCTAAGGCCCGGTGACCAGGAAAAGGTGGAAGCCTTTATGGAGCCGGCGATTGAACAGTTTGAAAAAGACAACCCGGATATTGATGTGGAAATCATGTATGAATCCTGGACTGGCTGGATCCAGAAGTATCCGACCTCTTTTGAGGCGGGAACCCAGCCTGACGTCATCTTCTGGTGGGACAATAAGATGAATGATTCCTCTGCGCATGAACATCTGGTGAAGCTCGATGACTATCTGAGCGAAGACTTTTTCAGCCAGATACCCGACAGCATCTGGAGTCTGGTAAATACCAGCGGACTTGACGGTACATATTATGTTCCAAGCAGTGTAGATACATTGGTACTTTACTATAATAAAGAGGTATTTGAGGCCGCAGGCCTGGATCCGGAGGCACCGCCAGCAACGTGGGATGAGCTTCTGGCAGCTGCAAAAGACATTAAGGAAAAGGCCGGCGTACCCGGTATCGGCGTACCCGCCATAACCGGCGCTGAAGTACTGGAAGAATTTGTTGGAATGTTCATAAATCAAGCGACCGATGCACCGATCCTGGATGATAAGAGCATGCCGCTGTTTGATACGGATGAAGGCCTTGAAGCAGTCAAATTTGTAGAACAGCTCGTTCCTTATGTACAGGATTCACCTACCGAGTATGGCCGGGGAGAATTACGCCCGTTGTTAAGAGACGGCGGAGTGGGCATGCTGATAGACGGTCCGTGGGGCGTTGCGGCATATACAGCTGCATTCGGTGAAAACCTGGATGAAAGTAAGATCGGGATTGCTAAGATTCCGCTTGCTCCAAATGGCAAGGAAATTGCATGGGCGGGCACCAATGGCTGGATTGCTACGCGTGACGAGACGGCAGAGGCATCTGCAAAACTGATTGAATATCTGATGTCCCCGGAAGTAATTATCGAACACCACCTGGCATACGGTTCTGCTCCTCTGTACGAGTCGGAATTTGATAACCCTTCATTCCAGTATGATTTCTGGAAAGTATTCTACGACGAAGCGCAGGATTATAAGCTGTACGGCATGATTGGAAAGGACAGTGCGACGCCGGCGGCTTACTACACGGCATTGGAAGAAGTGTGGCAGCAGCTCATACTGGGCCAGCTGGGGGCGGAAGATGCGCTCAAAGCGGCAGCTGAGGCTGCAGAAGGCGTCACTTCAAGAAACCAGTAAATCTGCAGTGCCGCAGCTCACGTATCAGTCAAGGGGGTTGCTGAAAGGTACGGGGAAGATCTTAAAAGTATCAGACCTGGGATTTGCTGAGAGATAAGGGTTAAGGCGTTAAACATAAGTCTATTATCCAGGCCGGCGGAGTATCCGGCCTGGATAACAGCAATATTTGTTTCGAGAAAGGGGGCGCCCTGTTTGAAAAAGAGCCAGAGAAAAAGAGTCATCTGTTCGCTGCTTCCGCTGATTGTCCTGTTGGTTTTTATATACGGATACCCGTTGTTTAAGGTCTGTACCAGCGCCTTTATGGGATTTAGCGGCGCTTCGGCAGGCCAGTTTGTAGGCTTTGGAAATTTCTCTATTATTAAGGATGAGATTCCGAAAACTGTTGTAACTACGTTAATCTGGACGTTTGGTTCTGTAATTCCCGCAATGATCCTGGGCCTTGCCGTTGCATTGATCTGCAACCGTTCTTTTGCGGGAAAGAAAGTAGTCGTGGCATTCAATCTGCTGCCCTACGCTATTCCTTTGATTATAGTTGCCTCTTGCTGGCGTTTTGTATATAATTCTGACTTCGGTATCATCAATGTTCTTCTGAAAAATATAGGCCTGATTGAGGAGCCGATCAGTTTCCTGGGCCTGGATCTGGCTCTCACCTCCGTCATCCTGGCCCGAATCTGGCGAGCCATGCCATTTGCGTTTATGAATTATTATTCGGCGCTTACGACGATTCCGGCTGAACAGTATGAAGCGGCATGTATTGACGGCGCCGGTCCGGTGCAGAGATTCTGTTATATTACCATGCCTAATCTGAAGGCAATAACAGGAAGTACTCTGATTGTGCTGACGGTCTGGACATTCCTTGTATTTGATATCATTTTCGGTATGACGGGCGGCGGGCCGGTCAATGCGACCAAGACCATTTCGATGCACATCTATCAGGAGATGTTCAGTATGAAGAACCTTGGTACAGCATCTGCATGGTCATTGATCGCGATATTGGTACTGGTAATTATTACGGTATTTTACTGGAAACTGATGGAAAGGGAGGATGCGGCATGAGAAATAATAAATCAATTGCCGGGAAAGTTTTCCGGATTATCCTTTGTATTTTATTCTGTATGTTTGCGGCGATCCCAATCTATGAAGCGCTGATCGTGTCGCTGACTCCATATTCCCACCTTCTGGAAGCGCAGCTGGTACCTCATTATTTTGAACTGTCCAACTTTACATCGGCCTTTAGATTGATCGCCGGCAATGTGCTGAACAGCTTTTTCTATGCGTGCTGTGCAACGGTTCTGACGGCGCTGATCTCCATTCCGGCAGCTTATGTGCTATCCAGATACCGCTTCAAGCTGCGCCAGGGAATGCTTTTTGTTCTGCTTCTGACGCAGATGATGGCGGGGATTGTTATCCTGCCTACTTTATACAGGATGTTCCAGTCGCTTGGCATTCTGAATTCCCGGGGGGCGCTGGTTCTTGTGCTTACAGGCATCAACCTGGCGTTGGTTGTAACTATCCTTCACGGATATTTTTCAACCCTGCCGGCAGAGCTGGAGGAGGCGGCGGCACTGGATGGCTGCAGTTATATACAGCTGCTGGCCCGCGTCATTTTCCCGATCAGCGGACCGGGTATTGCGGTGGGGGCAATCTTTGTGTTCATTAACAGTTATAATGAATTTGTTGTACCGCTGTTCCTGCTGTCAGATGCAAATAAATATCCTTTGACGCTGGTGCTATACAGCCTGCTCAGCGATACAACAATCCGCTGGCATATCATGGCTGCTGCCTCCCTGATTGGGATTATCCCGCCGGTTGTGATTTTTACATTTTTCCAGAAATATATCATACAGGGGGTTACCTCGGGGGCGGTGAAAGGATAAGCTGGTATGGGGTCAGACCCCTTTTCAAAGGGGTCTGACCCCTCTGCGGAATCGACAGGGCCCTTCCTTAGGAGGGCAATAAAATCTTGGAGGGACAGATTATGCAGGAATTTAAGATCCCATGGGGGCAATGGTACGAACAGTCCTATAGAAAACTAACTTTTCCCGACGAGTGGGAGATCCACTATCAGGGAATGCAGGAGCATCCCTCTCTGAGAAGCGGGGACGTTCTGGCTAGAATAGACAATCCGGTGGGGACAGAGCGGCTGGAGACTCTGGCTGCGGGGAAGAGGAGTGCATGTATCATTATTGATGATATTTCACGTCCCACCCCGGGCGCTTTCTTGCTTCCGCTCGTGATTCGGAAACTGCTGGATGCAGGTATGGACGGCAGTAATATTAAGGTTTTGATTGCGCTCGGCGGACACCGCCCTATGACAAAGCAGGAAATGGAGATCAAAGTGGGAAAATGGGTATTGGATCACGTTCAGGTACTGAATCACTTCCCATTCTCAACAGACCTGATAACTATTCCGGACGACAACCAGGTGATAAAGATTAATAAAAACTATGTGGATGCTGAGCTGCGAATAGCCGTTGGGTGCATTGTACCCCATACTCTTGCAGGGTTCTCCGGGGGCGCCAAGGCGGTCATCCCGGGAATCGGCGGTATCGAGACACTGAAAAGCAACCATATGCTTGTCTATGAAGATGCGAGTAAAAACATGTCATTTAAGACCAGCACATGCAATCCCGACAATCCTATGCGCACCAATATGGAGCGGATCGTCAGCAAAGTAGGGCTGGACTTTATTGTGAATGTCGTGCTCAACGATAAGATGGGAGTTGCAGATGTTTTTGCAGGCCATTTCATAAAGGCACACCGGGCTGCATGCAGACGGGCAATGGAATGTCTGCAGACGGAATTGGTCAGGGATGCGGATATCCTGGTCCTCTCTGCCTATCCCAAGGACACGGAGTACTCCCAGATCGGAACTTGTTTTGCTGTCCTGGGACACTACAAGGAAATGTGCGTAAAGCCTGACAGCACTCTGGTTGCGGTGACGGCGGCAAGCGAAGGGGCGGGATTCCACGCGCTTTTTGGCCCCGGAATGAGCCTGTTTTCCCCGCACGACGATAATGTGCCTCCTCCGGAACTGAAAGGGAAAGAAATCCTGATTTATTCCGAGGGTGTTAATTCTATCGACATCAGACAGTTTTACAGAGATGAGACACCGGACCTGAACAGGGAGTGGGAAGACATACGGAAACGGCTGGAAGAAAAATATGCAGGGAAAAATCCGGTGGTTGCCATTTACCCAATGGGGGCGATACAGATCGGCTGCATGAATACGGAAGGTGGAGAATGACTATGGACACACAGTATGATATTGCCGTGATTGGCGGCGGTGTGATTGGAAGTGCGGTTGCCAGGGAACTGTCACGCTATCAATTAAAGATTTGTGTTTTAGAAAAAGAGCTGGATGTCTGCAATGGCGTAAGCGGGCGCAATACCGGACTTCTGCACTCAGGTATACTAAATGAAAAGAATCTCCTGCGTACGGAGTGCTGTATGGAGGGGAATGCGGAGTTCGAACGGGTTGCCGGGGAACTGGACATACCGTTTCGAAGATGCGGAAAGCTGATTGTTGGATTTGGCGAAGAGGAAAGGAAACGGCTGGAAGGTCTGTATCAGCGCGGGCTTGATAACGGGGTACCCGGAATCAGAATGATTGGCCGTGATGAGATCAAACGGCTGGATCCCAATGTGGATGGCGAGTTTGCCATTTACGTGCCTTCGGCAGGCATTTTATGTCCGTTTACCTATACAATCGCATTAGCGGAAAATGCAGTTGAAAACGGTGCAGCGTATTATCTGGATCACGAGGTGACAGGAATCGAGAGAGAGGAAACGGGGGTGTACCGCATCCTCACGAAGGGCGGGGAATTTGTCAGCCGCTGGGTCATCAACTGTGCAGGGCTATATGCCTGCCGCATTTCTGAAATGCTTGGGTTTGAATCCTATATACCGAACCGCGTCAAAGGCGAGTACGAGATTCTGGATAAGAAAGCAGGAAATTACCTGTCTCTGCCGGTGTATCCGACTCCCAATGAGTACGGTGCATTTGATGTCCACGTAACTCCGACGATTGATGGAAATGTCCTGGTAGGTCCTACCATCGAGACGATCGGTGCGAAGGTCGATTATGCGGCAACGCAAAAGATGATAGACGTTTTGGTTGAGCAGGGGTCCAGAATGTTCCCCCGGATGAAACGGGATTACTATATCCGCAACTATGTGGGGGTGTTTCCGACCATAGAAGATCCGGCGACCCATAGGGAGCTGGACTTTCAGATTCAGACAAAGAAAAGCGTTCCCCATGCTGTAAATCTGCTGGCTATTACTTCTCCTGGGCTGACCAGTGCGCTTCCGATTGCGCGGAGAGTGGCTGCAAAGATCAAGGAGCAGGAGGAACTGTTGGTAAATGAGAAGTTTAACCCCATCCGCAGGGGGATCGTGAAGTTTTCGGAACAGGATGAGGAAGGCAAAAAGCGGCTGATTGAGCAGGACCCGGATTACGGGGAGATATACTGCAGATGTGAATGCGTTACCAGGGCAGAGGTGAAACAGGCGCTTCATAATGTGCTGGGCGTTTCCACCGTCAGCGGAATCAAATACCGGACGAGAGCCACGATGGGACGATGCCAGGGCGGCTACTGTGAGACGAGGCTGACCCGGTTAATCCAGGAGGAGCTGGGCAGGCAGAAGACAGAAATACTGCTGAATAAGAAGGGCGCCTATATGTTTACCGGGGAGGTGAAATGACATGCACAAGCGCGATGTTGTGATTATAGGAGGCGGGCCGGCCGGGCTTGCCGCTGCTGTGGAACTGAAAAAACGGGGAGTGGACGATATCTTAATCATCGAGCGTGAGAAACAGCCCGGAGGCATCCTCCGCCAGTGCATTCATGACGGATTCGGCCTGACCCGTTTTGGGCAGACCCTGAGCGGACCGGAATATTCCCAGAGATTTATTGACGAGGTTGAAGAACTGCAGATCGAGGTTATCACCAATGCAACGGTCATTGACCTGACGGGAGACAAAATCGTAACGGCGGCTGCAAGGGACGGGCTTATCCAGGTACAGGCAGGAGCGGTCATTCTGACCATGGGCTGCAGGGAGCGCACCCGGGGAGCGCTGGCGATCCCGGGCCAGAGACCGTCGGGCATTTACAATGCCGGCGTAGCGCAGAGCTACATGAATTTGTACAATACCATGGTGGGAAAAGAAGTCATCATCATGGGTTCAGGTGATATCGGGCTGATCATGGCAAGGCGGATGACGCTGGAGGGAGCCCATGTAAAGGCCGTATTTGAAGTGCTGCCGTATCCAAGCGGCCTTCCCAGAAATATTGAGCAGTGCCTGAACGACTACAACATCCCGCTTTACCTCAGTCATTCCGTAATCAATATCAAAGGAGATACACGGATTGAGGGCGTAACGGTGGCAGAGGTGGGGACGGATATGAAGCCGGTTCCCGGAACCGAAAAAGATTTCCCATGTGATACGCTGATATTGTCGGTCGGGCTGATTCCTGAAAATGAGCTGTCTCTTGCGGCTGGAGTCACGCTGGATGGCCGGACGAAGGGCGCATTTGTGGATGAAAATTACCAGACAGACGTCCCGGGTGTTTTTGCGGCGGGAAATGTCCTGCATGTGCACGACCTGGTAGACTTCGTATCTCTTGAGGCCGAGGCTCTGGCGGCCGGAGTTGAAGAATATCTGAACTGCGAGGGGCTTCCGCCCTGTGATATAGAGATTGGAACAGACTGCAACATCGGGCACATCATCCCCCAGAGCGTGAGCGGGGAGAAGAACTTCAGGATGTCCATGAGGGTGAAACGCCCTATGGGCAGGTGCAGGGTTGTTGTCAGCCAGGGGGATACAACTGTAAGATCAACGGTTGTGCCAAATGCTATCCCGGCAGAGATGATACAGTTTGATGTTGATGCCGGTAACATTATATCTAAGGAGAAAATCGAGGTGTCAGTGTATGAACAGTAGGACCTTTGTCTGTATCGTCTGCCCAAACGGGTGCACGATCGAGGCTAAGTATGAAGATGATAAGATATACAGCATTACCGGAAATAAATGCAAGAAGGGGGTGGATTATGTCCGCCAGGAACTGATCGACCCGCGCAGGACGATTTCGAGTTCTGTGCGCATTGAGGGGGCGGTGCTTCCGCTGTGCAGTGTGAGGCTAACGAATGCAATCCCCAAAAAAGAGCTCTTCCGGGTGATGGAGGAGATCAATAAAATCACACTGGCTGCGCCTGTTGAGATCGGGCAGGTAGTCATAAAAAATGTCTGCGGACTGGAGAGTGACGTAATCGTTACGAAGAATATGGGAGGAGGGAGCCTGCCGTAAGGATGCCCGGGGATGACCTTCGGGCTGGGATACAGACGGGGGCTTTGGTGCAGGCCATCTGCTGACTCTCTCTAATATCAAAACGGACTCCCGCATGGAACCGCCGGCATTCGGGGGCTGTCGGTTTATTTTTTCGACAGCCTTAGGAATTTGTAAAAAACTGGAATCTACAGTCTGTTCATATATAAAAGGGGATAAGGATTTCCCTGTTCGTCATTTGCAGTTCTTTTGTAAACTTTGAAACCCATGTGTTCAGAGATGCATTGCCTTAACAGCACTTTCCCACACGTCTAGTAACTGTTGTACCAATATCGGATTTCTGTCTTTTATTTCAATAACTTTCATTTTCAGCCCCCATAAACTTAAATTTCTAAAGTCGTCAAATCCATTCAAATCGACATATGCTATTGAGCCATCGATAATTGTCCCGATTGCTCCAAACAGTTTCTTCGCCTTGTACTGCTTCAGATACATGCGGCAAGGCTCCAGATGTGGAACAGGATGGCGGCTCCCAGGATGGTTGACAGGATATAGATTAGGATCGCGGGAGTGTTTCCTATATAGGGGATCAGGGCGGAGAAGCCTATTTGCTGCATGAGGTAGTCGGGGTTGATGTAGAACATGTTAATGGTTCCAAAGGTATCCAGGAGGAGATTGAGGAGTGTGGCGGCTGCGCAGCAAATAAGGTAGAGCAGGGTGCCGTCTCTGAAATGGCGCAGGCGCAGGCGCCGGGGCGCCGGAGTTTTCGTGTATGAGAGCCCGGCGGTCAGGCCTATGACGATGAGGAGGATGTGCCATAGGTAGGAATGGATTGTAAGGAGGGGGGCATCGTAATGGAGGCCGCTTGTGTCGGCGAATACGGCGATTCCCCCGAGGAGGCTGTAGTTCATCAGGAAGGAAAGCAGGGCCTGGCGGAAACGGGAGGGTTTGAGCCAAGGGATGACCAGAAGGAGGTACATGGCTATGCTGCAAAGCTGAAATGGGAAGTACCACCATTGATAGACGCCATGATTGAGGCGGAAGGTGAGATACCATTGTTTCCAAAGCTCGCTGGCAGACATGAGGAGGCCGCAGGCAAGAAAAAAGTGATTCAGTTTTTTGGGAGCGGGAATCTGTCTTTTCATGTTGACCTCCTGTTGTATTGCTGGGGTGAACCTGTTTTTCTTACAATTATTGTATGACAGAAGTGCATTCTGTAACACAGGCCTTAATAAATGGTTACTGTTTACGGTCCCTTGGACAGTAACTATGTATGTAAAGTTCCTGGGATTTTGTGTTACCTTTAGTATGAATTATAAAGGATATAAACCAAAAATGCACGCGTTGTGAAGGCATATTTTCAGCCGTTTTCGGGTTACTGTTCAAGCCGTGCCGTGCACCTTGCTGCACGGCATCGGAGCCGGTGAAGTAACGTTTTCGGTGGTTTGGGACGTGCGGCAGATCGGTGATAAAGCGCATAAAAAGGCCGCTTATCATAAAGAAGTTGCTAAAGTTTCCTTAACCTTTGTGAAAATATTGACATACTTATGGCTAAAACGACGAAATGTGAAGGTCTCGAAACATTTCGGTTTGGTTAATTTGTATTTAACAAATTTTTACAAATATAAATTGTACAAAAATAAAGATTAAATTTAAATAAAAATCCGTAAACCAGGGAATTAAATCACTGGAAAATTTGATGAAAATTTTAAAAAAAGGAGGATAAATGCCGACATTTTGAAATCGTTGACAAACAAAAACTTTGGGCGTAATCTTTAGTTTAACTTTTAGGAGGAAGTGCTCCTGGAAGGGTGTGGAGGGAAGGGAATTTCGGCTTTGAAGTTCTTTTTTTATTTCAAAGGATCTGCATCTTATGAAATAAATAAGCTCTCCCGGCGGGGTGCGCACTGCGGTGTAAGAAGCAGCTGCCGCAGGCGTGAGTTTCGTAAGTGAAACTCCATTTTAAAAGCAAAATATGAAAAGAAAGGGAGGGAGCGATACGGAAAGTTTGACAGAGAAGCTGCTTGAAGAGCTGAACTGCAAGACCGTGTTTACGATTCCGGTATTCGGGGGAATCGGCGTGGCGGAGTCGGTAGTCGTGACCTGGATTATCATGGCCGTCCTGGTCGGGGTGTCATTTATCTTTGTCCGGAATCTAAAGGTCGAGAATCCGGGAAAGAAACAGCTGGTGCTGGAGTCGGCCATCGGCTGGGCGCAGAACTTCTTCGAGGGCATCATAGGGAAGGAAAACAAGCGTTATATTCCTTATTTGATCACAATCATTCTCTATCTGGGTGTTTCCAATATGATCAGTCTGTTTGGATTTAAACCGCCTACTAAGGATTTGAATGTGACAGCAGCGCTCGCGATTATGAGCATGTTCCTGATTGAATATTCAGGCATACGTAAAAATGGGGTAAAGCATTGGGTAAAACATTTTGCCGATCCGGTGCCGATTGTTGCACCGATTATGGTTCTGGAAATTGTAATCCGTCCGTTGTCTCTTTGTATGCGGTTGTTTGGTAACGTGCTGGGTGCATTTGTTATTATGGAACTTTTAAAAGCGATTATACCGGTCATTGTACCAATACCATTTAGTTTTTATTTTGATATATTTGACGGGCTGCTGCAGGCATATGTGTTTGTCTTTCTGACGGCACTGTTTATGAATGAGGAACAGGAGTAAAAAAGACAGAATTATTTCGTAACTGTTTATGGTTCTGGACAGAGACATTATTTTGAAAAAAGGAGATTTGTACTATGGGAACAATTATAGCTATTGGAGCAGGTATTGCAGTTTTAACTGGTGTGGGAGCTGGAATTGGCATCGGAATTGCAACGGGCAAGGCAGCAGACGCAATCGCAAGACAGCCGGAAGCTGACGGCAAGATCAGCAAGACGCTGATTCTTGGATGTGCGCTGGCAGAGGCTACAGCTATTTATGGTTTTATTATCGGGTTATTGATTATTATACTTTTGAAATAACAGGAAAGGCAGGTGGAACAGGTGCTGCAATTAAATGTGAACCTTTTCTTTACCATAATAAACCTTGTTGTTCTTTATCTTTTGTTGAAAAAGTTTTTAATCAAACCGGTTACGAATGTGATAGAGGCGCGCGAAAGGATGATTGCGGACGGCCTGAGTCAGGCCAGCAGTGCCAGGGAAGAGGCGGAGGAACTTAAAAACCAATACGAAGCCGCTCTGTCCTGTGCCAGACAAGAATCTGAGAAGATTGTGGAGAAGGCTCAGGTACAGGCAAAAGCGGAGTATGAGCGTATTGTGAAGGATGCCGGAACCAAGGCCGGAGATTTGCTGGATTCCGCGAAGGCCAGTATTATGCTTGAGCGGGAACAGACAAGGAAAGAGCTGCAGTCAGAGATTGCGGGGCTTGCGATGACGGCGGCAGCTAAGATCGTAGGTGAAAGGACAGAGAATCAAGGAAATCAAGGGATATATAATCAGTTTCTGGGAGAAGTAGGTGACGCTCATGATGACACAGAAGACCACTAACCGTCAGAACTGCCCGGAAAAGGCAGTGACGGACACCCGGGAACACCATACGGTGAACGCTGTTTATGCAGGAAAACAGCCAGTCTGCAGCATGGGGGATACCCAGAGGGCGTCCCGTAACTCATGCCCTGCGGGCGGGGCCGCAGTAAACTGCGGAATAAGGTATGCAAAAGTGTTGTATGAGCTGAATATGAACAGGGAAGCCATACAGAAAACAGAAGAGATATTCGCAGAGGTTCCTCAGCTGAGGGATGTGTTTAGTAATCCAACGATCCGTGAGGAGAAAAAGTTCAAAGTGATTGACCGTGTATTTCCTGAGGAAATCAGAAATTTTCTAAAAGTGGCATGCAGACACCACAGAATGGATCTCATCGGGGATATTTTCAAGGCATATCATCAATATTGCGATGAACAGAATAAGATCCTGAATGCGGTATTGACGTGTGTGGAACCTCCAAGCGAGGTACAGCTGAATAAAATGAAGGCGTTTCTTTGTGAAAAATATGATGCGGTAAAGGCAGATATTGAAATCATTCAGGACAAAGCGCTGCTCGGTGGTTTTGTGCTCCGCGTGGGCTGTGATGAATTTGACTGGAGCCTGCAGGGACGCCTGAATCGATTGGAACAAAAATTGACCAGGAGGTGAATAGGGTGAGTGTAATCATTTCAGATGAAATTATTTCTATTTTAAAAGAAGAGATAGAAAATTTTGACGCAGCCAGCCATGACAGCGAGGTGGGCACCGTAATATCAGTTGGCGACGGAATCGCCACGGTTTATGGGATTAACCATGCTATGTATGGGGAGATCGTGACTTTTCATAATGGGATCAGAGGTATGGTGCAGGATATCCGGAGAGATGTGATCGGATGTATCCTTTTCGGGCACGATACGGGGATTAAAGAAGGTACAAAGGTAACACGCACGAAAAAAAGGGCCGGCGTTCCGGTTGGAGATAAATATATTGGCAGGGTTGTAGATGCGCTGGGTGTGCCGGTTGACGGTAAGGGAGAGATTCCTGCAGATGACTATAGGCCGATCGAACAGGAGGCTCCTGGTATTATTGACAGGAAGTCGGTCAGTGTCCCGCTGGAGACAGGAATCCTGGCTATTGACGCGATGTTTCCAATCGGGCGGGGGCAGCGTGAATTGATTATCGGAGACAGGCAGACGGGAAAGACTTCCATTGCTTTAGACACGATTATCAATCAAAAGGGGAAAGACGTAATCTGTATCTATGTAGCAATCGGTCAAAAGGCCTCCACGGTTGCAAAAGTAGTGAATACGCTGATCGCAAACGGAGCTATGGATTATACGATTGTGGTTGCCTCTACGGCAAGTGACTGTGCGCCGCTGCAGTATATTGCGCCTTATGCGGGAACCGCGATGGCGGAGCATTTTATGCATCAGGGCAGAGACGTGCTGATTGTGTATGATGATTTATCCAAACATGCGGTGGCGTACCGTTCTTTATCCCTGCTGCTGGGACGCTCGCCGGGACGTGAGGCCTATCCGGGGGATGTTTTCTATCTGCACTCCAGACTGCTGGAGCGTTCCAGCCGTCTGAACGACGAGCTCGGCGGCGGATCGATTACGGCACTTCCGATCATTGAGACACAGGCGGGGGATGTATCCGCATACATTCCGACCAATGTGATTTCCATTACGGACGGACAGATTTTCCTGGAGAGTGATTTGTTCTTTTCCGGCATGCGTCCGGCAGTGAATGTAGGACTGTCCGTATCACGTGTGGGCGGGGCCGCGCAGACGAAGGCGATGAAAAAGGCGTCGGGAAGTATCCGAATCGACCTGGCGCAGTTTAGGGAAATGGAAATATTTACCCAATTCAGTTCCGACCTGGATGATTCGACGAAAGAGCAGCTGGATTATGGCAGCGGGCTGATGGAGCTGTTGAAGCAGCCGCTTTGCCAGCCACTGAGCCTGCATGAAAAAGTGATTACCCTATGTGCGGCGACGAACCGGGTGCTGCTCGGGGTAAAAAAGGCTGATGTGAAACAATTTCAGGCAGATATGCTGAGCTTCATGGACACACAATACCCGGAAATCGGGAAAGAGATTGAAGAAACCGGGGATCTTACCGATGAGCTGGCTGATAAGATCGTGGAGGCCGCAAAGGAATTCAAGAAGAGCAGGTGTTAATATGGCAAATATCAGAGAAATACAGACCCGTATAAACAGTGTGAAGGATACCATGAAGATTACGAATGCGATGTATATGATCTCTTCTTCCAAGATGAAACAGGCAAAGAAGAAGCTGGAAGATACAGAGCCGTATTTCTATGGACTGCAGGGGGAGATTTCCAGAATTCTGCGCCATGTCCCTGATATCGAACATCCGTACTTTGACCTGAGGGAACATATTCCGGCGGGGGAGCGGAAGATCGGTTCCATTGTTATTACGGCAGACAAGGGACTGGCAGGGGCATACAACCACAATATCATTAAGCTGGAAGAAGAACTGCAAAGCGGGCCTGGAATACACAAACTATTTGTAGTCGGTGAGCTGGGGAGGCATTATTTTTCAAAGCACAATGTGGAAATAGACACCAGCTTCCAATATACGGTCCAAAAACCGACGATGCACCGGGCCAGGAATATTTCGTCCGCGATCATCGACAAATTTGAACGTGGAGAGCTGGATGAAGTATACATGATATACACCCGTATGGAGAATTCTGTGAAGTCAGATGCCGAGAAGGTTCGGCTGCTCCCCCTGGAGAGAGCTTCCTTCAGCGATATGGTCATGCCGCTGAACATGTACCGGGAAGAAATCGAGCTCTATCCATCTGCGCAAAGCGTCATGGACAGCATCATACCCAACTATATCACAGGTATGATATACGGCTGCCTGGTAGAAGCATACGCCAGTGAGCACAATGCCCGCATGATGGCGATGCAGACAGCCACAGACAGTGCAGAAAGTATTATCAAAGAGTTATCTACCTTATATAACCGTGCAAGACAGGCTGCGATTACCCAGGAAATTACCGAGGTATGCAGTGGAGCAAACGCACAGAAACGAGAAAAGTGAGAATATTCTGAATATGGTGTTCAAAGGGGTCAGACCCCTTAGGAAGTGAGATCTATTATGAATGAAGGACGAATCATACAGGTTATGGGACCTGTTGTCGACGTAGTATTTGAAGACGGCAATCTTCCTTTTATTAAGGATGCACTTGAAGTTGAGAATAATGGAAAGAAGTGCGTTATGGAGGTTGCGCAGCACTTGGGAAACAACGAGGTGCGCTGCCTGATGCTTGCCGCCAGCGAAGGGCTGCATAAGGATATGGAGGTAACTGCCACCGGGGAGGGGATTAAGGTTCCGGTGGGAGAGCAGACTTTGGGAAGATTATTCAATGTTTTGGGTGAAACCATTGACGATGGGGAGCCGGTCCAGTGCGATAAGAAATGGGTTATCCACAGGGATCCCCCCTGTTTTGAGGATCAGAGCCCGGTGATTGAGATTCTGGAGACCGGAATCAAGGTGATTGACCTGCTGGCGCCTTATGCCAAGGGCGGAAAGATCGGCTTATTCGGCGGCGCCGGGGTTGGAAAAACCGTCCTGATCCAGGAATTGATCCGCAATATCGCGACAGAACACGGCGGGTATTCTATTTTTACCGGGGTTGGTGAACGTTCACGAGAGGGAAATGACCTGTGGACGGAGATGAAGGCTTCCGGTGTACTGGAGAAGACGGCGCTGGTATTCGGGCAGATGAACGAGCCGCCGGGAGCGCGTATGCGGGTGGCCGAGACCGGGCTGACAATGGCCGAATATTTCAGGGATGAAGAGCATCAGAATGTGCTTTTGTTTATAGATAATATTTTCCGTTTTACCCAGGCAGGGTCGGAGGTGTCCGCACTTCTTGGCCGTATGCCGTCGGCCGTAGGTTATCAGCCTACGCTTGCCACGGAAATGGGGGAACTGCAGGAGCGGATCGCGTCTACCAGAAACGGTTCCGTAACTTCAGTGCAGGCGGTATATGTACCTGCCGATGATCTGACGGACCCGGCTCCGGCCACCACGTTTGCACATCTGGATGCGACCACTGTATTATCCAGAAAGATCGTGGAACAGGGGATTTATCCGGCTGTGGATCCGCTGGAATCCAATTCCCGTATACTGGAAGAGGACATCGTAGGCGAAGAGCACTACAGAGTGGCAAACCAGGTGACCGAGATCCTGCAGAAATACAAAGAACTGCAGGATATCATTGCAATCCTGGGAATGGAAGAACTCTCGGATGATGATAAAGCAGTGGTAATGCGTGCGAGAAAAATTCAAAGATTTTTATCACAGCCATTTTTTGTGGCTGAGACGTTTACCGGAATACCCGGCAGATATGTACCGCTGAAAGAAACCATACGCGGATTCAAGATGATTGTGGACGGAGAAATGGACCAGTATCCGGAGTCCGCATTCTTTAATGTAGGAACGATCGATGATGTGATCGAAAAAGCAAAAGCATGAAATGCGGCAGAATAGAGGTGTATGTATATGGATACATTTGGCCTGAAAATAATAGCAAGTGACAGAGTCTTCTATATAGGACGCTGCAGGAAACTGATTCTTCCGGCTCCGGACGGAAAAATGGGTATTCTGCCGGACCATGAGAACATGGTAATCGCGATCAGCGTAGGCGATGCCAGGATGGAGATTGAAGAAGGCAGCTGGGTTGACATAGCCGTTGGCGCAGGTTTTGCAGAAGTCGTGAATAACCGTGTCACCATTCTGGTAGACACCGCTGAACGGCCCGAAGAAATCGATGTGCGCCGTGCCGAGGAAGCCAAAGAGCGCGCGGAAGAGCAGCTTCGCCAGAAGCAGAGCCTTCAGGAGTATTACCGTACCCAGGCTTCTCTTGCCCGGGCGATGAACCGATTGAAAGTATCCCAGGGGAAACGCTGGAATTTGTAAACAATTTTTTGATTTGCGGACGGATGAGGACGCCGAAAAACCGGGAAGCCAGCCCCACACGGGGAGCATCTATGCCATTTTAAAAGTCCACACCGTTTACGTAAGAGGCCCTAAAGGAAAAAACGCAGAAAATGGAGGTCCAGCGGCATGCAGCCCGAAATTTGATAATTTTGGGCCTTAGGACGCTTCAGACTTTGACGTGAGACGTCAAAGTCTGCCCACCATTTTCTGTGTTTTTTCCTTAAGGGCCTCTAACGTAAACTCTAGGACCTTTAAAATGGCATAGATGCTCCCCGTGTGGGACTGGCTTCCCGGTTTTTCGGCTGACGCATCCGGTCGGTAGGAAAAATTTGGCCCCAAATTTATTCCCTCATCGCATCTTGCTTTTTATGAGAGATTATACTACAATATTTATATCTGTACGTTACCAAAACTACAGTGCATAAAAGCTAATAGTTATCAAGTACTGCATTGCGCAGGTTTCAGGCATTCTAATCACCAAAACATACACAAAGCAGTACTGTAAGATCAGGGGAGAGAAGTCCATGAGTGAGAAATATAGACAGCGTTCTATAATAGAAATCATGAATGACGTACTGGGCACCATACGTGATTATTATGATTCCGAATATGTTTATTATATAGAAAAAGAGGATGACGATATCATCACGATCTATGAATGGTGTGCGGAAAACGTTCCATGGCAGAGGGACCGCATTAAGATGCTGGATGCGGATCAGATGCCCAAGTGGCTGCGCCAGGAGATTACGGACACTACCGAGGCTGATTATAGCGTATTCCAGCCGCTGGATGATGAGGTGGTGGCGGTTCTGGCTGCGGTGGGCGTACACCGGGGCGGGTGCGACCTTTCACTTATGCGTGCGGTGATCCCATATATTTCACAGGCGATTGTCCTGCAGAAGATGCAGAAGCAGCAGGAATACCTCAGCTATCACGATGACCTGACCGGGCTTTTGAACCGGAACAGTTTTGTCGGCTATCTGGCGGAAGTGAAGCAGGAAGAACTGAAGTCATTGGGGGCGCTGTCCGTAGACATCAACGGCCTGAAGAACTTTAATAAAGAGTTCGGGCGTGAGTATGGGGACGAGGTGGTCATTCGTGTCGGGGAAGTCCTGGAGGAGTACTTCAGAGGCGCTATGGTATTCCGCCTGACGGGGGACGAATACCTGGCAATCATGGAGAACGTGGATTATGAGGACTTCATGAAAAATGTACATGGTGCACACAGCAAGCTGGAGAATATCAGCCTGGGCCTGACTACGATGGGATATGCCTGGGAAAAGGTAGACATTGATGTGGACAGCCTTGTGGCACATGCTGAGGGCATGATGCGGGAAGAGAAGCAGAAGTATTATAAGAACCTGAAGAAAGGGCATCATGAGCCGATTATTAAGCAGGATCTTCTGGAGGATATAGAACAGGGGAATTTTATTGTGTGTTTTGTCCCCAAGGTAGATGTTCTGACGGAGGAAGTGGTGGGAGCCGAAGCAGTCGTACGTTATCACCACAAGGATCTGGGCATTGTGGACCCGGGCAAATACATTACACTGCTGGAGGAGACAAAGCTGTCTCATCATCTGGATCTGTATGTATTCGAGGAGGTCTGCAAGACACTGAGGAGATGGGAGCTGGATGATATGCCGATGCTGCCTGTGTCCGTGAATTTTGCCGGTGCAACTCTGCGGCAGGAGAGCGTTGCGGAGAAGATGCTTGCCCTGGTAGAGAAGTACCATGTTTCCTGTGAATATCTGGAAGTGGAAGTTTCCGAATCCTACACAGATATGAATCAGGAGATGCTTGCAGAGACAAGCAACAAGATCAGGAAGGAAAACGTACGAGTCATTCTGGATCATTTTGGCGCAAAGGATTCCAGTTTTGCCATTCTATCTATTATGGAATTTGATGGTCTGAAGCTGGATCGGAGCCTGGTGGCTAACATTGTCGGAAACAGCCGCAGCCAGATTGTGGCAAAGGCAGTGATTGATGTATGCAGGCAGCTCGGTGTCCATGTGGCGGCCGCAGGGGTGGAAACACAGGATCAGCTGAATGTATTAAAAGAGTTGGGATGTGATTATGCACAGGGGACTTTGTTCAATAAACCGATTACGATAGACACTTTTGAAGTGCGCTATTTGAAGAATTAGAAAGCAGGCATATCTATGATCAGGACGTGGCTTTCGGATATCCGCCCTTTATATGAGGAGCATAGATACCGGAGATATTACGATACGCTTCCGGCTTTTAGAAAAGAAAAGGCGGACAGGCTGCGATTCCAAAAGGACAGGGCACAGAGCGCAGGAGCCTGGATATTGCTGGAAAAGATACGAAAGAAATACAGAATTACAGAAAAAGCAGCATTTAATCTCTCGCATTCGGGGGATTATGTGCTGTGTTCTGTTGATATGGAATGTAATGAGCAAACTCAGGTGGGATGTGACATTGAGACTGTCAAAGAGGCGGATCTGAAGGTGGCAAAAAGGTTTTTCTGCCCATCGGAGTACGAGGCAATTTTGAGGGAGGACAATCAAAAACTGCAGAGGGATATGTTTTACAGGTTCTGGGTGCTGAAGGAAAGTTTTATGAAGGCCACCAGGGAGGGAATGGCGCTGGATATGTCGAGTTTCGAGATCCGGCTTTCCTCGCCGCCTGTACTGCTTGAGAAGCCGGAACGTTTTCCGCGGGACTATTATTACCGGGAATACGTGCTGCCTGGGTGTCCCTGTAAAATAGCAGTCTGTTCCACTGACGACGAAATTGATTCTGAACTACGGATGGAGTTTAAATTATGAAGATGAACCGGAAGATAAAAAAAGCGCTCATATTGGGTGCAGTGTGCGGCGCAGTGCTTGGAATGGCGCTGACATTTGCCGCGGCCAGTAAGGCATTAGACAAGAAAGAAGATACCATGGCTAAAACGCACGAGAAGTTAAAAGCGGAGAATAAAGATCTGCAGTCAAAGCTGAAACAACAGAAATCTGTGGAGGCTGCGGCTGTTCTGTCCAAGGAGGAACCAGAGAATTGGGAGCTTGTGCTGGTAAATGACGATTATCCGCTGGACCAGGAATACCAGCCTGAATTAGCAGAGGTTATAGAGGGGCGTTCAGTAGATTCACGGATTGTCGAAGATACGAAGCAGATGCTGGAGGATGCCCAGGCGGGCGGACTCAAGATGTATATCTGTTCCGCTTACCGTTCCTACGAAGATCAGAAGACCGTTTTTAATGAGACTATGCAGAACTGGGTCAACCAGGGAAGCAGTTTACTGGATGCTTACAATGAAACGAAGAAATCTGTTGCAGTGCCGGGATACAGCGAGCACGCGACCGGGCTGTCACTTGACATTACATCCGAGGAGTATCAGAACCTGGACGAGAAACAGGCGGATACGGCTGAGTCCAAATGGCTGGCGGAAAACTGTTATAAATATGGATTTATACTTCGTTATCCTCCGGAAAAAGCGGATATAACCGGTATCATATATGAGCCGTGGCATTACCGCTATGTAGGGAAAGAGGCGGCGAAAGAGATCAAAGAGAAGGGGATCACACTGGAGGAATACCTGGGTGTCAAGTAATTTCGTGCAAATAAGAGATCTTTTCTTCTGCTGAAGGGAAAATAATGACATTTTTAACAAATATAAATTTATTATAAAATAATATTTGACTTTCAAATCTGCGCGAGTATAATAAGTTATATCAAAACGAGGGCGTTTTCCACAGGGAAGACGCCCTTTTTGTATAATAGGACAGTGCTTTGCACTGTCCTATTATACAAAACCCTCCGGGGGATGCACATTCCGCGATAAGGTATATAGCCGCAAAGCGGCATCGCGGCGGCGCCAAAGTGTGCAAGCCCCTCATGAGTGAGGGGGTGGAGATCTGAGGTGGGCTTGCCCGCTTTGTTATATTAAAAGGAGGTCATAATATGAAGAAACTCGAAATTATTATTCAGCCGGAGAAGCTGGAAGACTTGAAAACAATTCTCGACAGCTGTTCTGCTAACGGACTTATGATTACAAATATCATGGGATACGGCAATCAGAAAGGACACAGGAAGATATACCGCGGTGCAGAATATCGTGTAAATCTGCTTCCGAAGATCAAGGTAGAAACAATCGTTGAGCCTGAGACGGCCGAAGAAATCATTGAAAAAGTTGTCTCAGAAATTCAGACGGGTACATACGGAGACGGAAAGATATTTGTTTACGAAGTACAGGATGCGGTCAGGATCAGAACCGGGGAGCGCGGACACGATGCTCTCTAAACTACAGGCAGGAATGAAAAATTGTTATCAAAGGGGATAGCTGTAAGAAACATAGAGATGTGTTTCGTTACAGGTATCTCCTTTTTATATGCCCGGCACGTGAGCAGTCCGGGCTGCAAAATGAGAAGGAGGAGTCATTATGGGATTAGCAGATTTAATTGCAGGCGGTATGGAATCAAGTGAGGCGGTATCCCTGCTGATTAATATCATGTGGACGATGCTGGGGGCATTTTTGGTTTACTTTATGCAGGCGGGATTTGCCATGTGTGAGGCAGGATTTACACGAGCAAAGAACACGGGAAATATTCTGATGAAAAATATGATGGACTTTGTGCTGGGAAGTCTATTTTTCTTTATTTTTGGATTTGCAATTATGCATGGTACGGACTGGAACGGCATCATAGGAATCAGAGGATTCTTCAATCCGGTTTCTCTGGCAGATGCAGATGGCTTAATGAACGGCCTGCCAGTAGGCGTATTCATGATCTTCCATACGGTGTTCTGTGCAACCGCAGCCACAATCGTTTCCGGTTCCATGGCAGAGCGGACCAAGTTTGCAGCTTACCTTGCATACAGTGCGGCGATCAGTATCTTTATTTACCCGGTTTCCGGACACTGGATCTGGGGAGGCGGATGGCTGGCAGAGCTGGGATTCCATGATTTTGCCGGTTCCGCGGCGGTACATATGGTCGGCGGTATCTGCGCACTGGTCGGGGCAAAAATACTGGGTCCTCGTATCGGAAAGTATGACAAAGAAGGAAAAGTCAGAGCCATACCCGGACATAACCTGCCGATTGCAGCGCTTGGTGTCTTTATCCTGTGGTTCTGCTGGTTTGGTTTCAACTGCGGTTCCACAACAGCCGCAACTACGAACCTCGGAGATATTGCCATGACGACAAACCTTGCAGCAGCTGCAGCCACACTTCTGGCAATGACCGTAACTTGGCTCAGATATGGAAAGCCGGATGTGTCTATGACCTTCAACGGATCTCTGGCGGGTCTCGTGGCAATTACAGCGGGCTGTGATACAGTCAGCAACTGGTCAGCAATCATAATCGGTGCAATAGCCGGTATCGTGGTAGTATTTTCAGTAGAATTCTTTGATAAAGCAGCAAAGATCGATGACCCGGTGGGGGCAATCAGCGTACACGGCGTATGCGGTGCGCTCGGCACAATCCTGACAGGAGTATTCTCACCAGATTATTCAGTAGTAACACAGCTGATAGGCGTAGCATCCGTCATGGCCTTTGTAGGTATCATGGCAGTAATCATCTTTACAATCATAAACAAAACAATAGGACTGCGGGTTAACAAGACCGAAGAAACCGAAGGTCTGGATGTACATGAGCATGGTTCAACCGCATATGCAGATTTCAACTTCAGATTGTAAAACAAATGTTTTACAACCTCCCTGCACTTTTAAGCTCCACCAATCGAATTAATACGCTGCTGCCGTCTCGACGCCTCCCAATGTACGCATATTACCAACCGATTGGATGCACCAGCTGGAAAACAGGGAAGTCTGGCGACTGGGGGGAGTCTCTATGCCATTTTAAAAGTCCTAAAAGTCTGCGTTAGAGGCCCTTAAGGAAAAAACATAGAAAATGGTGGGCAGGATTTGACGTTTCACGTCAAATCCTGAAGCGGCCTAAGGCCCGAAATTATCAAATTTCGGGCTGCATGCCGCTGTACCGCCATTTTCTATGTTTTTCCCTTTAGGGCCTCTTACGCAGACGGCGCGGATTTTTAAAATGGCATAGAGACTCCCCCCAGTCGCCAGACTTCCCTGTTTTCCAGCGTCCCCCTCCATCCTATCACATAAATTGAACATTGACGTCCCCGTATGTATTTGCTAAAATGGAAAAAGGGAAAATGATGGGTTTATGAAGCAACTATTATGTTTCTATCCATCAGGGTATAATACAATACAGTATCACAATTAATAAGGAGGAAGATCATGGAAGACCTTACATTTGGAGAACAAGTCAAAATTATTCTTGGCCGTAAAGGCATGACTATTAAGGAACTGGCAGAGATAATCGAGGAACGTACCGGCAAGAAGATGTCCAGGCAGAATCTGACCCAGCGTCTGGGAAGAGATAATTTTCAGGAACAGGACATGCGCACAATTGCAAATATTCTGGGCTGTCCTTTCCATTTAAGTATACTTTCAAGAGAAACTCCTGCGGCTGCGACAGCTGTAACCGAATCAGGAGAATCCGTTCCAACGGAAAAGGAGTGGAGGAAGCTGGAGAAGAAGCGCCAACAGAAGGCAGCGGAGAGAAAACACGCATTAGCATCAGAGGAAGGTATGCGGGAAACTGATGATATACTGGATGAAGACGATGCGGAAGATATTGAAGAGACAGCACCGGATGCCGGCCTGACAGGCGTAATAGAAGCGGAAAGCGCTCAAGGACAGGCTGCTGGTATTGCTGCGGCAGCTGAATCAGCCATTGGGGATGAAAGTGAGACTGAAGAAGTAGATATGACGATCGGTGAACTCTATGAGATCCATGAGGAGCTTTCTGAATTAGAGGAGAATGTTCAGGCCGGTGAGCCGATTGAGACAATAAAAGAAGAGTTAGAACAGAAAAAAGAAGTCAAGACGGAGAAGAAGGAAAAGTTCCGCACCGGCGGTATTTTCCTCAGGAAGAAAGGAAATCCGGCCCCTGCGGAAGAATCTGTGCCGCAGAAAGAAGAGAAGACTGATCCACCCGTTCAGGACGAGGAAGAGCCCGAGGATTTCGAGCCGGTTATCAAACACGATGATGTAGAAGAGGACAGGGAACTGGGCGAGGTGAATCCCTACACCGGGCGTGAATATCAGACCAACAGTGTGCGCATGCATCCGAGCAGAATCGGATATGTGCAGGTTTATGATCGATCTACACATAAATGGACAGATATGACCGAGTGGGCTTTTTTAGGGTATCAGGAACGCAAGAAAGCACTGCTTGGCAAAGAATATGAACCTCCGATTTATCTTGACTAGTATCGAAAAGATAGTGTCAAATGATGTATGGAAAAACGAGTCAAATAAATAAGGCTCAATTGAACCTTGAAAACTGTAGATATTGA